>JAUHWK010000455.1 GCA_030424555.1 bacterium
GACGTCGGAGACGCAGTCGGCGACGATGCCGTTGAACATCGACCACACGGCGTCGGTGGCCTCGGCGACCGCGTTGCGGACGGCCTCACGGTCGGCCTCGGTGACGGCCTGGCGCATGATCGCCTCGCGCTCCTCGGCGGAGTGGATCTCGTCGGCGCCGATGTGGACGGAGAAGAAGTCGTAGGCCTTCTCGTCGATGATGCCGTAGTGCACGTCGAGGTTCTTGACCTTGACCGCGGACAGCTCGGACTGCTGGGACTCGTACGCGTACAGCGCGGCGAGGCCGACCAGCGGGTTCGGGTCCTTGGCGAGGCGCATGAAGGTGTCGACGCACGCGACGGTCTCGGCGCGGTGCTCGGCGGTCTGGACCTCCTCACGGGTGGCGCCAGCGCCCTCGGAGAAGCGCAGGAACAGCTCGGGGTGGTTGTTCTCGCCGCCCTCTTCCTCGACCAGGTTGGCCAGGAGCATGTGGCGCGTGGGCATGTCCTCGGTGTTGGAGTGCACCGCGCTCACGTAGCGGGGGAACGCCAGCACGTGGTGGAAGTACTCCTTGCAGTACGTCCGGACGTCCTCGATCGCGAGCTCCCCGTTGCGCCAGGCCACGTTGTAGGGGTGGTTGACGAGGTGCTTGTTCTTGATGAGGGACTCGACGTCGTCCCACCAGGTCTGCGCGGCCATGGATGCCTCCCGAGTTGCGCGCGAGGGCGCGGAGGGACCGCGGCTCGCGTTGGCGAAGATGGATGGTGTTGTCTGAGTGCACGGGAACGCGTCCCCGCGCACCAGCACCATGCCAAGGATACCTGCGGTCCCGGGGGGTGTCAACGACGGGAAGCAGCCGGCCTCGTGGGGCGTTGTGCCGCACCGACAGGGCGTTTCCGCCAGGACCTCCTCCAGCGTGACATGGGATGATGGCCCGACGGATCCAGCGAGGTCCCGTCCTGCCATCCCCACGCCGCGTTCCCCAGGGCGCACGTTACGCCCACCGGGTGCCGAGGAGGCCCTGTGGCCCACCGCTCTCCGTGCCCGCGCCGCGCCATCCGGTCCCCGGTCCTCGCCGCCCTCGCCCTCGCCGCCTGTGGCTGGGGCGCCCCTGCCACGCCGCCCACCTACGACGTCGAAGGAACCGTCCTGTCCGTCCCCACGCCGGATCGGCTGATCGTCGACCACGAGGCGATCCCTGGGTTCATGGACGCCATGGTGATGCCGTTCGACCTCGCCGAGCCCAGCCTGTCGCGCGACGTGCGCCCAGGCGATCGGATCGCGGCGCGGCTGGTGATCCGTCCCGAGGGCGCGGTCGTCGACCAGCTCCGGGTCACCGGCCACGAGGATCCACCGGCCCCGTCCACCCGCAAGCCCTTGCCGACCATCCTCACCACCGACGTGTTTCCGTCCACCGACGTGCCCGTGACCGGGGGGGAGACCTGGACGATCGGTGATGGTGCGGGGGTGCCCACCCTGCTCACCTTCCTGTACACCCGCTGTCCCCTGCCCCAGTTCTGCC
The DNA here is from genome assembly GCA_030424555.1 of bacterium. GTDB lineage: Bacteria > Myxococcota_A > UBA796 > UBA796 > JAUHWK01. The sequence goes on from JAUHWK010000455.1 coordinate 1,502, forward strand.
CGGCCACCGTCCTCAAGCTGCAGGAGATCCAGGCCGGCCTCGCGCGCACCGACACCCCCGCGCGCATCCTCGCCGTCACGATCGACCCGGAGCGCGACACCCTGGCGCACCTCGCCACCTACGGCGAGGGCGTGAACGCGGATCCAGTGCGGTGGCGGTTCGGACGGATGCCCGACCCGGCGTCGCTGATCGCGCTGGCCGATCGGGCAGGCCTGGAGGTCCACGACGGCCCGGCCGCGACCGTCGAGCACAACACCCGCTACCTGGTGCTCACCGCCGAGGGCGTCGTGCTCCAGCGCTACTTCGACAACGACCTCGACCCCGCACGGGTCGTGCGCCAGCTCACCACCGGGCGGCCGCGCCACGACGAGGAGCGCGACGACCCGATCTTCCCCTACGGTGGCGCCCGCTGATCCGGCGCCGGGCCATCAGCCCTCGGACTTGTCGGCCGCGGCCTTGCCCTCGGCGCCCTTGCCGTACCGAACGGTCCAGGCGCCGTCCTTCTCGGTGACCGTGATCGCGGTGTCGACCGGCACGTCGGTGAGGACGGTCGTGCCGAGCGCCTTGTTGGGCCAGCGAATGGTCAGGGTGTCGATGGTGGCGGCGTCGGCCAGGCCGAAGTGCTGGGAGAACCCGTTGGTGGTGGTGAACATCCCGCCACTCTGGACCTCGCGCGACATCACCTTGCCCCCGGCCTCGACCACGATCTTGGCGCCGATCGCGTCGCGGTTGGTGCCGTCGGCGCCCACCAGCTGGACCTCGAGCCAGTGGTGGTCGTTGCCCTTGTTCTCCAGGAACAGGCCCGGCCACAGGTCGCCTGGAACCACCGACCCGTTGACGATCGCCACGTCGAGATCGCCGTCGTGGTCGTGGTCGTTGAAGGTGATCCCGTGGCCCTTGCCCCACAGCTTCTGCATCAGGAAGGGGGTGAGGTTGGTGAACGTGCCCTCGCCGTCGTTGCGGTAGAACAGGTAGGGCTCGGCCTGCTGGAAGTACGGACCGCCAGCTCCCATCGCGATGTCGAGGTCGCCGTCGTCATCCCAGTCGGCGTACGAGGTGGCCATCGTGCCGAACGGGATGAACTGGGTGGTCTCCACCATGTTGGTGAACGTGCCGTCGCCGTTGTTGCGGTAGATCGTGGACGCCGAGGTCATCTCCCGCTCGCCGTAGCCCTCGGGGGCCAGCAGGTTGGAGCAGGTGCAGTACGGACCAAAGCCCCACTTCTCGTCGGAGCTCACGACGTACTGGCCCGCGAACAGGTCCTGGTCGCCGTCGTTGTCGTAGTCGAAGAAGAAGGCGGAGTACCCGCGCGTGCCCTTGCCCGACCCGATCCCGCTGGACTCGGTGACGTCGGCGAAGGTGCCGTCGTGGTTGTTGCGGTACAGCTTCTTCCAGTCCCAGCCCTGCACGAACAGGTCGGGCCAGCCGTCGTCGTCGAAGTCGCCGAACGCCACGCCGATCCCCCCGAACACCGGCGGGCCGTGGAAGCTGGGATCGTTGGGGACGACGGTGTCGATCCCCGCGGCCTTCGTGGTCTCCTCGAAGGTGTTGCCGCCCTTGTTGCGGTACAGCCGGGTGGGGCCGTACGCATCGGTGATCGCGATGTCGACGAGGCCATCCAGGTCGTAGTCACCCCACACGGCGAACGAGCCCGCGCCCATCCCGTTGTCGAGCCCGGCCTGCTTGGAGATGTCCTCGAACGTGAATCCACCCTTGTTCTCGGCGACCACGTGGGGACCCCACCCGTCGTAGTTGCAGCAGTGGCGGTAGATGTCGCGGTCGCCGTCGTTGTCGATGTCGGCCGGGGTCCACATCACGAGGCCGCAGTCCGTGAGCGGCATCACGGTCTGCTCCTTGCGGGTGAAGCCCTTGCCCTCGTCGTTGCGGAGGATCACCGGCTTCTTGTACTTGCGCTCGAGCATCAGGTCGGACC
>JAUHWK010000456.1 GCA_030424555.1 bacterium
CACGAGGACGACGCGCGCCTGCTCGCGGCCCTGTTTCGCAGCTACACCTTCCTGGCGTCGGCCTACACCCTGGCGCCAGCCCACCACCACCAGCTCGCATCGGCCGGGGGGTGCCCAGCGCACGGGGGCACGCCGTCCGGTGCGTACGGAGAGGCGCGGCGGGTGCTCCCCGCCAACCTGGCCCGGCCCTTGGTGGCGGCCGCGGACGCGCTCGAGGTCCAGCCCTGGCTCGACTACCACTACGCCTACTCGCTCTACAACTGGGCGGTGGTCGACGACACGGTGCCCGCCGAGGACCGGATGCGGTGGGACAACCTTCGGATGGCCGCGCGCTTCTCGGGCCAGCCCGACGAGGCCGGGTTCATCCTGCTGCACGTCCACATCGACAGCCACTCAGGGCCCTTGCTGGGCAGCCTGCTCGACGGCGTCCGTGCCGCGTCCGCCATCCGGCAAGGACAGGACGCCTGGGCGGACCTGCGCGACGCCCTGGCCCGTCACCGCGACACCCTGTGCACGATCAACGACGTGCGCCGGGAGATGTGGAAGGCGAGCCGGTGGCGGCACTACAACGACTTCCGCGTGTTCATCATGGGAATCACGGGCAACGAGGCGCTGTTCGGCGACGGCTTGGTGTATGAGGGCGTCGAGCGGTTCGGGGGTGCCCCGCAGCAGTTCCGGGGCCAGACCGGCGCCCAGGACGACATCATCCCCACGGTCGATCTGTTTGCGGGCGTCGACGCCTGGTACCCGGACACCGAGCTCACCCGGTACTTGCTGGAGCTTCGGGCGTACCGCCCCAAGGTCGTCCGCACCTTCCTGTCGGACCTCACCGACGCGGTCCCAGAGCTCGGGCTGGCCAAGCTGATCCAGCAGGACCCGGAGGCCTCCGTGCGCCTGATGGAGATCGTCGAGCAGGTCCACGCCTTCCGCAACGGGCACTGGCAGTTCGTCCAGAAGTACATCCTGGCGACCACCCGCTACGCGGTCGCCACCGGCGGCACCCCGATCACCACCTGGATCCCCAACCAGATCGAGGCCACGCTGGCCTACCTCGGCCACCTGATCGACCGGGTCGCACCGGAGGTCGCGTCCCTGTCGGACGACGCACGGGCCGCGTTCTGCCGCATCCGCGACGTCCACCGCGAGCGGGTCGACATCCTGCACGCCCAGGTCGCCGAGCTGTCCCAGACCGACTGGAACGCGCAGCTCGTGTTCGACCTCAACGCGCGCTTCAAGGAGGATCCGACCGCCTGATCCCCCCGGGTGAGGCTATCGGGGCCCCATGCGGCCCAACCACTTCATCGGACTTGTCGTGCCCTCCCGCGCCGCGGATGGGACGCCCTGGTTCGCCGATCGGGTGCCGGATCCGCCGCCGGGCATCCGACGGTTCGACGCCACCGATCTGCACGTCACAATCGCCTTCCTCGGCCCCGTCGAGGAGGACGCCGCCGCGCGCGCCTGGCGCGCCCTGCCCGCGCTGGGGACCCCGTTCGACGTCCGGCTGGGCGCGGTGCTCGCCCTCGGCAGACCCCGCCGGTACTCCGCGCTGTCCGCACGGGTCGACGCGGACCACGACCGGATCGCCCGGCGGATCGGCGCAGTGCGGGGCCCGCTGTTGGAGATCGCGGGCGCCCCGCCCGAGACGCGTCCGGTGCTGCCTCACGTCACGGTGGCGCGTCCCACACGCGCCGCGTCGCCATCCCAGCGGCAGGCGGGCCGGGCCTGGGGGGAAGGCCTCGATCTGCACGGGGTGGCCCTACGGCTCGACACCCTCGCCTGGTTCACCTGGGCGGAGGATCGCCGCGGGCGCCTGTTCCGCGTGGTCGACCGCCGCAGCACGCGTGACGGACCAGGCCGCGTGGGCCGCGCGTAGGGCCTCCTCCCGCACCGCCAGCTCGGCCCCGCCCAAGCGCCGGATCTCGTCCCAGGTGAGGGTGGCGCCCCGTGCGGCCGCCGCCTCGTAGCCATCGCCCGCACACCACACGGCGGCCCCCCCTTCGGCGAAGTGAAACAGCTCGACGGCCGCATCCCACATCGCCGCCCCCGTCGGCCCGTCGTCATGCCGGCAGAACCACGTCGCGCACACGGCGTTGCGGTACGGCCAGATCGTGCAGGTGCCCTGCCCCGACGCGTACGGACACAGGACATCCCGGGTGGCGCCAAAGGCGTGACGGTGGGCGTCGTACAGCGCGTCCTCCGCCTCGGACGGGTGCAGCCAGGTGGCCGTCGGCCGTCCCTGCGCCATGCGCGCCCGCACCCGATCCCCCGCCTCGCCGCCCACCAGCAGCGCGCGGCCGGCTTGGAAGTTGGGCAAGGACGGCATGTACGTGCAGCACTTGACCTGGGGGTCGAACCCGCGCGCCGCGCACATCGGGCAGTCCGCGCAGGTGGCGCCCTGCTCCTCGGGGGCGGGCTGGCCCACCACCGCCTCGAACCAGGTGGCGTACGGCTCGTTGAGGGGCATCGGTCTCCGGGGTCACAGAGGGCTGGACAGCCAGGTGATCAGGGTGGCCGTGGTGTCGTCGCGCACCCCGAGGTGGTCGAGGAAGCGGAACCACGCCTGGCCGTCCTGACCTTGGATCGCACACGTGTTGCGTCCCCACACCACGCACGCGGCCCCGATCACCGTGTCCGCCGCCGACCACAGGCTCACCACCCGCTGGCCTTCAAAGTGGGGTGTCGCGTCCTCCATCTGCTGGAGCACCCGGGATCGTCCTTGGACCCCGGTGCCCACCGCCACCCCTGGATCCAGTCCGAGCACGCTCCCGCACACCGGCGTGGGCACGCCCGCACACGACGCCAACCCCAGGTTTGCGCCCGCGATCCCGACGAACACCCCGATCCGATCGGTCAGCGGGGGCCCGAGGTCCACGATCCCACCCGCGCCATCGGGGACCTCCCCCCCGAGGATCGCGCGCCGGGCCATGGTGACGCCCAGGCTGTGCGACACGACATCGATCCGGGAAGCCCCCGTGTACGCCGACACCGCCAGCAAGAACTGCCGAACATGGGTGAGCGACGCCACATCGTGCTGGTACAGCGCGGCCTGGGTCGGATCGGCGGGTCCGTAGGTGGTGGCGTAGAGCGCAGAAGCCTCCCATCCCGCGTCCTCCAGGGCGGTCGCCACCGTCGCCCACCCCCCGAGGTCGCCACCCCAAGCCCGATCCCCGTTGCCGTGGACGAACACCACCGGACGGTGGGCCTCGCAGTCCGTGGCCGACGTCCGTCCACCAAACGCGCCGCCCACGAGATCCTCGCGGAGCAGCGCCTCGGGGTAGCCCTCCGCCACCAGCCACGATCGGAAGGACGGCGTGATCGTCGCCGGCGAGACCGGGTCGGGCAAGACCACCCAGCTGCCGAAGATCTGCCTGGAGCTCGGCCGCGGCGTCGAGGGCATGATCGGTCACACCCAGCCCCGCCGGA
>JAUHWK010000457.1 GCA_030424555.1 bacterium
CCATTTCCTTCCACGCCGCGAGCAGACATAGTCGCGTTCACCCAAACTCAAGGAGCAGAACAGATGCCTCGCTTGCCATTCCCTGCCGATACTGATGCATTTTCAGCGGAAACACGCGCCGCCGTCGGGCCGGATTTCAAGATCATCATCGACAGCGGGGCGCGGCGCGGTGCCGATATCGTCAAGGCGCTGGCGGTTGGCGCGGTAGTCGGTCACCTCGGTCTTCAGCCAGGTGATGCCGTCCGTCGACGTGAGCTGGACGCCCGACAGGCTCACGAAGCTGGCGCCGGGCTCGATCGCGCGATCGGCCGGAAGGGTGACGGTGACCGTGGCTCCGACCGTGGCGTGCGGGACGCCGTCCAGGACGACCGAGGGGCTCACGGTGAGGCTGGCGGTGTCGGTGAGGACTGGGGCCGTGGCGAACCGCGAGCCGGTGCGGTCGACCGCCGCGCAGAGGCTCGCACCCTCCTGGGGGTTGCCGACCGGATCGGAGCCCGTCACGGTGAACACGAACGGGTCGATGTCGTCGGCGGGGAAGGTGACGGGCCAGCTGTACTGGCGACCGTCGAAGGACCCCTCGCCGAACGCGATGCGATCGTCGTCGGCCGCCACCGTGGGGATGTCGGTCAACGGCTCGGACGGGGTGACGCGGAAGGTCACCTGCTGGCGGGCGTTGCTGACCTCCGGCGACACCACGCACTCGGCGCGGGGCGGCGAGAAGTCGAACCCCATCGTGCCGCCGGGCAGGTCGTCTCCAGCGACGCGGGTGCGCTGACCGAGGGTGTCGACCAACACCACCTCCAGGGTGCGCAGGCCCTCGCCTTCGGTGCCGTCGAGGGTGCGGGACCACACGCCGTCGCCCACCGGATCGAGGGCCACGCCGGTCACCGACACGCTGGTGGCGTCGGGATCGAGGCCTTCGCTGGCGTCGATGTTCAGGGCGACGGTGAGGGTGGCGCCGACGCGGGCCCACGGCACGTCGCCGTCGTCGGAGGCCAGGTCCACGGCGGGATCCAGCGTGATGGTGGGCTCGCCGACCAAGGTGGGCGGTGGCGTGCGTCGAATGTCGCTGGCGCCCGGCCCGGCGCAGGCGGCGAGCTGCACGGTGAGCGCGAGCTGCACGGTGAGCAGTTGGGTGAGCCCAAGCGTGTGAGACACCGTTCCCCCTGGGTGCGTCGGGGGAATCCTACCGCACGGGGATGGCGAGCCCAGGAGGCTCACCCCGCGGGCAGCACCTGGTGGGCACCGTGCGGGCCCTCCAGCCCGACGATCCGAACAAACGCCTCGATCTGCGCCCGGAACCACACCACCACCGGGTCGTTCGTGCGCGCCTCGCACCAGATCAGCTCGAAGTCGAGGGGATCGACGGCGAAGGGAAGCTCGAACACGCCGATCTGGCCGTCGGCTTCCAGGGTGCGCGCCGTGATCTCGTTCTGCACGCCCACGACGTGCGCATCGTGCATCACCAGCGGCAGGGCGAGGTGGAACGGCAAGCGCATCGCCACATGGTGGGCGCGTCCGTGCTTGCGGAGGATGGTCTCGATGGCGGCGCTGGGGGTGAGGGGGGTGTCGACCAGCGCGTGCTCCGCGTCGAGCCACTCCTCCAAGGTGGGGGCCTTGTACACGAAGCGGTGGTCGCGGGACGCGACGCCGACCAGCCGGGCACGTCCGAGGAACTCCCGCTCCACGCCGAGGACGTCGACGCCGGGTTGCCCGAGCATCAGGTCCACCTCGCCGGTGGACAGGCGGTGGTCGTGACGATGGATCACGGGCGCCACCGTGATCCGGATGCCCGGTGCGGACTGGCGCACGAAGTCGAGCAGGCCCGGCACGAACCAGCCGGCGGTGTAGTCGCCGACGGCGAGGGTGATCATCCGCCGAGAGGTGGCGGGGTCGAACGAGGTGCGTCCCTCCAGCACCCCCTCCAGGCCCGCGAGCGACTCGGCCAGCTCACGCGCGGCGTCGGTGGCGCGGGTGGTGGGGACGAATCCCCGGCCGTCCCGGACCAGGATTGGATCGTCCAACACCTCCCGCAGCCGCTGCAGCCAGCGGGACATGGTGGGCTGAGAGACCCGCGCCCGGTCGGCGGCGGCCGTCACCGACCCCTCCTCCAGCAGCATGTGGAGCGCGAAGAACAGGTTCAGATCCACGCCGACGAGCCTGTCCACACCAGCCCGCATTCATCCTCCGAATCCCACCATTCGGCATTGGTCGTATTCGATTGGGCAGGGGGCTTCTAGATCCTCGTCGAACCTGTTGCGGTTCGAAGGAGGACGACATGCAACGAATCCAGCTGGCCATCCTGGCCCTTCTCGCCGCCTGTGCGAACCGCCCCGACCCAGACTGTGCGGATCCCGGGGCGTGTGACGACACCCAGGCGGAGACCGACGACACCCTGCCGACCGACTCGGACGCCGACGAGGTGGCCGACACGGACGGGGACTCCGACGCGCCGCAAGCGCTGGCGACCTGTGCGGAGCTCGGCATCGACACGGTCTCGCTGGACGCCGCGACGCCGGACGACCAGGGCCGCTACACGGTGTACGGCCGCTTCGGGGAGGGGACGGGCTCGCTGTCGCCGTCCTGTGCGCCGGGCGATGCCGTGGAGTCTGTCGTGACGTTCACGGTGCCCAGCGCGGGCGCGTGGCACTTCACGACCGACGTGCCGGGAACCGGGACGGACACGACCCTGTCGCTGCGCACCGCGTGTGACGACCTGGCCGAGCTGGCCTGCGACAGCCGGGGAAGCGGGTTCCATGGGGCGACCCTCGTCACCCAGGCGCAGGCCGGGGACGAGCTCGTGCTGGTCGTGGATGGCGCGGCGGACGCCCGTGGCTGGCAGCTGCTCGCCACGCCGGTCGTCGGCGAGGCCGCGGCAGGCGACGCCTGCGACGACACCACCCCGTGCGCGTCCGGCCTGACCTGTGCCGGGGAGATCGACCCGGTCTGCATCGCGTTCGATGCGCCTACCGTGTCCAGCCACACGGCGGCCTGGGCCAACCGGTGGGACGTGCGCCACACCATTGAGGGCACCGATGCCGACATGGACATCACGCGCCTGTACGTGGTCCGCGCACTCACCGAGGACGGGTTCGTCTGGGGTGATGACGTGGGCGAGGACCCCATCGACGTTCCGTTCTCCGCGCTCACCCAGCAGGACGGTGCGTTCACGGCGGTGTTCGACATGGAGGTCCAGTGGTTCCATACGTTCCTGTCCCCGGTGAGCCGCGTGGTGCTGGGGATCGAGGACGCGCGGGGCCAGCGGGTCGTCTTGCCGCCGATGGACACGCCAGAGGCGCCGGAGCAGACCCAGGCTGCGGCGGGCGAGGCGTGTGATCTGACCGGCTACCCCGTGACCTGCGCGACCGGCAGCACGTGCCAGGATGTCGGCGGCCAGGCCACCTGCGCCGATCCGGTCGCGC
>JAUHWK010000458.1 GCA_030424555.1 bacterium
CCTCTGGCCGTTCTGATGCGCCAGCCTGAAACCTCCCATCCTACGTCCAAGGCACTGGCATGAACCGGCAACGTCTCCGCGCGATCGCGGTCGTGGCGAGCCTTCTCGCAATCGCTGTGTGGTGGTGGACGCGCCCCTCCGATCCGGAGAGCACGAAGCTCGCCTCCCCCGAGTTGGACCCGCGTGGTCTTGTCCGCGATCAGCTGCGTCAAGCAGAGCGCTCGGCCTTCGCCGTTCCGGTCGTGACGGTGGATGAGGGTTCTTCAAGCGGTCCGCCCGAGGACCTCGTCTGCCAGTATCCAACACTCGCGATGCCGATCCGTGTGGAAGTCACGTTGCCCCCCATCCCTGGCCGCGACGACGGCGACCCACAGCGGCCGCGCCGACTTGAGACCGCGCTTCGCGAAACCGAAGCAGGAGGCGTCATCGTCCCTGGGACACAGGAACGCTTGGTGTCGCAGCTGACACCGATGGAGGGTACGTCCAGCGACTTCCTCACGGGACACTCCGCGCTTGCGTCCGGGAAGGTTTCGCCAACCTTCAGCGTCTGGCGCCTCGTCGACGGTCACGGCAGGAATCTCCTGGTCGAGCCGCCCAAGGGGGAGGACGGTTGCCCCACCCTGGTCTCCGACGAGCGGGAGCGCGCGGCCGTCGAACTTGAGAACCCAGGGGCAGTCGATGTCCATGTCCAGGGATGTGGTGTGGCGGTCGACGTGCCAAGTGGGTCCTCGGTGGATGTCGACATTGCACCGGACGCGTGCGTCCTTCGACGCTTCGTCGTGGTCTCCAGGGGCCCCATTCTATCGGAGTCGCTCGAAGCCACGTCGATAGAAGTCCACGCAGCCGAAGGATCGTGGCAGCAGATCGATGTCGCGGTCGACGCGGGATCGTGGGGACTCGACGTGGTGCTCTCGAGCAACGGATGGTGGGTCATGGAGGCGCCGCCGAGTGCCTGCTCGCCGTTCGATCGGGTCCGACGGGCTGCACTGGAGAATGCGGTGCTCCTGTCGTTCGATGGTGTTTCGCTTGAGCGGTCGGTGGCAGACCTGAGGCAGACGGCCCGTGAACTTCCCTCGTTGTTCCTTCCCGATCGCGGCGCACGTGCGACGTTCGAGTTCCTGCTCCCAAAGACCGGAGACGTGGTTTCATTGCGCGGAACCGCATGCAGCCTGGACGAGCACCAACCCATCCGTCCGTCCGCGATGCTCGTCCCGAGCGACCCTGGGTTCGACGAGTGGATCGTTCACGCCTGTCCCTCCCTGTCGAAGCCCGTTCCGTCGCCGCGTGAGGTCGCCGACCGCATCGGCGTGGACACAGCCGCCGCGAGGATCGTGGTCAGCGCACGCGTCAAGGAGCGTCGACACCTCACCGACCTCCACATCGACTGTGAGCAGGTCAAGCGCGACATGGCGCCGTGGGGCGATCAGGTCGACTGGGGATTGCCGGCGGAGTGACGCCGCGGGCACCACGCCATCGGCCCTACCCGAACCTCCAGGAGCCCCCACGCCCCCACCAGCGATCGCGCGCCGCCACGGTTCGCGACGAGATCCCAGCCCCCCCCCAGGGAGACATGCCAAGGACCCGCCCCTCGTCGGCCACCGCCGATCGGAGGCGGGCTCCGCGAGCGTCTTAGATCGCCTCGACGATCACGGCGATGCCCTGGCCGCCGCCGATGCATGCGGACGCCAGGCCGTACTGCTCGCCCCGCTCCTTGAGCGCGTGCACGATCGTCGCGGTGATGCGTGCGCCGCTCGCGCCCAGGGGGTGGCCCAGGCTGATCGACCCGCCGTTGACGTTGTTGAGGCTGGGGTCGAGGCCCAGCGCCCGCTCCACGGCGATCACCTGGGCGGCGAACGCCTCGTTCACCTCGGTGAGGGCGAAGTCGCTGAGCGCCATGCCGGTCTGGGCGAGCGCGCGGTGCGTGGCGGGAACCGGTCCAAAGCCCATGATCGTCGGGTCGCAGCCGGCCACACCCCAGCCGACCAGGCGCGCGATCGGCGTGAGGCCCTTCTTCTCGGCCCAGGTGGCGTCGGCGAGCACCAAGGAGGACGCGCCATCGCAGATGCCCGACGCGGTGCCGGCCGTGACCAGGCCGTCCTTCTTGAACACCGGCGGGAGCTTGGCGAGGGACTCGGGCGTGGACGGGCGCGGGTGCTCGTCGGTGTCGAAGGTGATCGTGCCCTTGCGGGTCCGGATCTCCATCGGGACGATCTCGGCGCCAAAGAAGCCGCGCTGCTGGGCGGCCGCCCACCGGGACTGCGACTGCGCGGCATAGGCGTCGACGTCCTCACGCGACACGTCGTACTGCTCGCCCAGCTTCTCGGCGGTCATCGCCATCGGCAGGCCGGTGTGGCTGTCGACCAGGGCCTCCCACAGCAGGTCCTTCATCTCGGGCGGCTTGCCGAAGCGCTGGCCGTCCCGGAGCCCGTGGACGACGTGGGGGGCGCGGGTCATCGACTCGGTGCCGCCGACGAGCACGCAGTCGGCCTGGCCGGTCAGGATCTGCTCGGCGCCGGTGACGATCGCCTGGAACCCCGACCCGCACAGCCGGTTGACCACCAGCGCCGGCACCTCGATCGGCACGCCCGTCTTCAGGCCGACGTGGCGCGCCAGGTAGATCGCGTCGTTGTCGGTCTGCACGACGTTGCCGTAGATGACGTGGTCGATGTCGTCGGGCGCGACCCCGGCCTGCGCCATCGCCGCCGAGGCCGTGTGGACCGCGAGATCGGTCGCCGAGTGGTTCTTGAGGGTGCCGTTGAGCGTGCCGAAGGGCGTGCGGACACCGGACAAGAGGACGAGATCGCGACGCTGGATGCCGAGCTGCTTCATGGGAGGCTCCGGGTTCGGGGGCCGGGGAACGTAACGCCGCGATGGCCCTCCCGGTGCGTCCCGACGTGTCGGTCCGGGGCCGACGGGCGAACCGTCGGTTAGGGTGACCGGCGGCGCGGAGGAGACGTCCCGGCCATGGATCGGACCGACGACATCATCCACGACTGGAACACCGCCCCGGGCACGTCCGAGCGGCTGCGCACCGTCGCGCTCCACGACGAGACCCTGCGCGACGGCCTGCAGAACGCGTCCGTGCGCGATCCCGACCGCGACGAGAAGCGTCGGATCGTCCGGGGGCTGGAGGCGATCGGCGTCGACAGCCTCAACGTCGGCCTGCCCGGCGCGGGCGAGCGGGCACGCCGTGACATCGCCGATCTGCTGGCGTTCATCCGGGACGAGGGCCTGGCGATTCGCCCCACCGTTGCCTGTCGCACCCACCCCGACGACCTCCGCCCTGCCTGCGAGCTGGCGGCCGAGGCGGGGATCGAGGTGGAGGCGATGGCCTTCCTCGGCACCTCCCCCATCCGGCTGTACACCGAGGGCTGGACCGAGGACGAGCTGGAGCGCCGCACCCGTCGGGCGATGCGCCTG
>JAUHWK010000459.1 GCA_030424555.1 bacterium
CTCGGGCGTCGTCGAAGCGGACCTCGGGGCGGGCGGTCGGCCCCACGACGGATCGGGGCCCCGACACCGGCGGGTCCGGCGCGTCGTCCGCAGGGCCAGCGGCCCCGGCGGTGGTCAGCCACGCGATCAGCAGCAGGGGCACGGACGCCTCAGGGTGGCGCGTACCGTACCACCATGGCGCACCGGGGACCGGTGGTGACCTGTAGGGGCCGTGCTATGCCTGGGAGGCGCGGTCCGTGGCCATTCCACAGGGCCGCGAGTCCGACCCCACCCATCCCTCGGATCCCCAGAGGCCAGCGGGCCCTGGAGCCTTGGAGACCCGGTGGGGAGTCCGCAGTCCGTCGGGGCGTGGGGCGGCATCCCGAGGCCCCACATCCACCGTGCCCGCCCAGGAGAGACAGCGTGATCGAGCGACGAGAGGACTGGCCCGAGATCGTGGCGACCATGTACGGCGCCCCCCTGTCCGCGGTCGCGGCCACCTTGGGGGTCACACCCGGCGCGCTCGCCGCCGCGTGGCGTCGCACCCAGTCTCCAACGGCGGCCGGCGATCGGTTGGCGTTCTCTGCCGGGCATTCGGCGTCCGATGCGCTCCCGCCCGAGGCCGGAGAGGGCCCTGTGGCGGGGGGCGCGGATCACGCCACCGCCCAGGGATCGGGGTCGGACCAGGGCCTGGTGGCTTGGAAGGTCGCGTATGGGGATGCCCACGAGCGCCGGCATGTCGTGTTCGTCGCCGCGACGATGGAGCGCGCGCTGGAGTTGGCGTCCGACCATGGTCCGTCCCCCACGGGCATCGCCCGGCTTGGCCCCGTGATCGGGCCGACCCAGTGATCGGCGCAGCACACAAGCCGACCTGATTCATGGACCTCGCAGGGTCGGACGTCCTCCGGGTGCGTGTCGACACGCCCTGAGCGACCCCGGATCGGTCAGGGGCTTGCGCTCCCCGAGAGGTCGATCCGAACCTGAAACGCGCCGGACTCGTCGGACAGGGTCTGGGCGAGCAGGTTCCCGTCGTCGTCCAGCACACGCACCACGGCGAGGGCCTCGGCCCGGGGCCCAGCGTCGTTGTCGACGAGCACCTGTCCCTGGAGGATCTCTCCGGGGCCCAACGTCAGGCCGACCGCAACCCCACCTGTGAGCGTGACCCGGCGAGGGGCGAGGTCGTCCCGATCGGACGGGGGGGACACGAAGCAGTCGACGAGCACGCCGTCGGGCAGGGCGAGGTCGAGGGTGCCGTCCTCTCCGGTGCGGCCGAGGAACGTGCGCTGGCGACCGATGCGCTCGCGGCAGGTGAGGGCGGCGTCGACCAGGGGCAGGGCCGCGTGAGACGCCACCGTGATCGGCGTGGGGTCGAGCAGGGGGACGAGGATGTCCCCGAGGTCGATGTCCTCGGTGATCGACACGCCGTCGAGGGCACGGGACGAGCGGGGGGCGTCCTCGGGGCCGACCTCCAGACGCCACGCACCCGGCGGGACCCGCACGTCGACGAAGCCACGGCTGTCGGAGGTGAGCTCGACCGACCAGGAGGCGTTGCCAGCGCCGTAGCCGTCGAGGCGCTCCGACCGAAGCGACAGCGGCATCCCGCCCAAGCCCTGATCGTCCTCGTCCACCAAGCGGAGCGCGACGGCGACCGTGCCGGTGTTGGCCCACGCGAGGTTGGTGCGGGCGCCGTCCTCGCTGCTGACGATCGGCGTGGCGCGCAGGGTGGGGAGGCGGCTGCCTGTGACGGGGCTGACCTCGACGGTGGCGAGGCCCGCCGGTGCGCGCAGCTCGTACCAGCCCTGGTCGTCGGTGACCGTGTGGGGACCTCGGACGCCCTCGAGATCGACGATCGAGACCGTCACGCCGGTCGCAGGGCTGCCGCCGCCGGTCGTGACCTGGCCCCACACGGGCAGGCCGTCGGGCGCTTCGAGGGTGAGCTCGGTGGCCACGCCGAGGTCGACGGACTCCGTCCAGATGGGGACGAGCGCGGCGTCGGGGAACACGGTCGCGACCCAGGCGCCGGGTGGCACGGTGAGGAAGAACGCGCCGTCCAGGATCTCCGTCTCCCATCGACGGCCGGTGGCAGGCACGGACAGCCGGAGCACGCCGTCGAGGAACTCGGACGCGCCAGGGAGGACACCGGGCCAGGGGTCGGGGATGAACGCGCTGGCGGTACCGGAGACGTCGACCGCGGGCTTGAGGATGGCGGTGATGTTGCGCGCGTCGGTGTACGGACCGAAGGTCTGGGGCAGCAGCAAGCCCTCGGGGGCGGTCTCGGAGGCCGGCTCGACCACGAGGCGCAGCTGGGTGGGCGTGTCCTCGAACAGGCCGGTGTCGTCGACATCCGCGGGGGCGTCGGTGTCGACGTCGCCGCGGGATCCCCCGAGCGCGACCTCCGAGCTCGCGCATCCAGAGACGGCCCCGAGGCTGGGGACGAGCAGCGACAGGCACAGCACGTGGCGGGCGGTGGTCATGGGAACACCAGATCGAAGGTGATGCGGACGACGTTGTCCCGGTCCCCGTCGGTGACGAACGCGCGGACCGTGTCGCGCTCCAGGGCGTCGAGATCCAGGATCTCCACGCGACACAGGGTGATCTCGCCGACTTCGCTCACGTCCAGAGAGTAGGACGTGTTGGCCAGATCCGGCCACTCGAACCCGAGCACGTCGCCGTCGGGATCGGTGGCGATGATGGTCAGGACCACGGTCTCCCCCCGGACGACCACCTCGCGGGGGTCCTCGACGGGCTCGATGATGACGGGGGGTTGGTTCACGTCGACGTCCGGGATCGGTTTGACGTAGAAACAGGCCGACAGGCCCGTCATCCATGCCAAGCACGCCGCGTGCCAGCCGAATCGTCGAGGGCGCCGCGGTGTGCGAGAACCAGCGTTCAACCAGGAACGCACTCCGGTCCGGCGCGGACGGTTCCCCCCACGCCCGGCGCGGACGCCGCCGGATCGCGACATCGCGATCACGGCACCGCCTGTCCGTCGAACGTCAGCTCGGGAAAGCGAATGCCGTCCTCCCAGGCCCGGTGCCAGGTCTGCCGGCCGCACCGTAGCTCAAGCACGTGGGGGGCCGCCGGGTCCGACACCCGGATCTCACGCCCGAGGGCAGCGAGCGTTCCGGTGGGCGCACCATCGAGGATGGCGATGCAGTCGTCTTCGAACCGATCGGGGAACCGAACCCGTGCGGGGCGGCGCTCCAGGGTGACGACCTCGGTGCGGCGCTCCCCCGGCTCCAGGGTGACGACGACCTCCTTGTCCACGATCCCACGAGCGCGGAGCAAGAAGGTGTGCGTGCCGGGATCGAGGGTCTGGCACCCCTTCTCCCGGGTGTTGCCGATGCGGACGCCCTCTCGGAACACCTCGGCGTACGCGTCATCGGCCCGCAGCGCGAGGCAGGCGGGCTCGGGCGAGGTGTCGGACGGTGGCGTGTCG
>JAUHWK010000038.1 GCA_030424555.1 bacterium
CACCCGCATCCCGATCGGGTGGCGTGGGCGGATCAGGTGGACTGGGACGTCGCGCGGCAAGAGGCGGTGGATGTCCTGTCCGCCTACCTGCAGATCGACACGTCCAACCCGCCGGGGCGGGAGGCGGCCGGGGCGATGTACCTGGAGCGGTTGCTGCGGAGGGAGGGGTTCGAGGTCTCGCGGCATGCGTTTGCGCCCGGGCGGGAGAACCTCGTCGCGCGGCTTCGATCCTCGGCGCCCCAAGAGCCGCCCCTGTGCTTGATGCACCACATCGACGTCGCGACCGCGGAGCCGGATCGGTGGCAGCATCCGCCGTTCTCGGGGCTGGTCGACGACGAGGGCTTCCTCTGGGGCCGAGGCGCGATCGACATGAAGGCGGTCGGGGTCGTCGAGATCCTCAGCGCCGTGTGGCTCGCGCGGCTCGATGTTCCGCTCCGCCGAGACGTGGTGATCGTCGCGGTGGGTGACGAGGAGGTCGACAACGGGGGCGTGCGCTTCCTCGCAGAGAACCACTGGGACGACATCGGCTGCACCCACCTGCTCAACGAGGGCGGGATGGGGGTGCGCGGTGCGCTGTTCGACGACCTGACCACCATCGCGGTGTCCTACACGGAGAAGGGCGCGCTGTGGCTCAAGATGACGGCCGACGGTGAGCCGGGGCACGGCTCGACCCCGATGGACGACAGCGCGCCGGCCCGCCTGCTCCAGGCGCTCGACGCGATCCGCGCACGCAAGGACGTGCCCTTGATCCAGGACGAGCTGTTCACGCTGCTGCACGCGGTCGGCAGCCAGGTGGGGGGCATCGAGGGGGCCGTGCTGCGGTCGCCGTCGCTCACCAAGGCCCTGGCTACCTCGCAGCTGCTGGGCCACCCGCTGTCCCGGGCGATGATCACCAACACGATCAACATCACCGGGTTTGGCGGGGCCGAGGAGCCCAACGTGGTCCCGGGCACCGTGTGGGCCCACCTCGACATCCGCACCCTGCCCGGCACCTCCAGCGCGGACATGCTCGCGGAGCTGCGCACGCTCACGGCGGGCGTCCCGGGGATCGACTTCGAGGTGATCCAGGACCTGGAGGCGCAGGTCTCGCCGGTGGACGATCCCGTGTACGAGGCCATCGTCCGCAACCTGCGGGTGGCCTTTCCCGAGGCCGCGGTCGGCCCGCTCGTGATGCCCGGCACGACCGACAGCCAGATCCTCCGGCCACTCGGCGTCCACGCGTACGGGGTCGCGCCGTTCGTGATGGACCAGGAGCTGCTGCGGGGCATGCACGGCGACGACGAGCGCATCCACCGAGACGCCCTGGGCAGGGGCCTGGAGGTGATGCTCCGGATCGTGCTCGACGTGGCGGCCCACGGGCAAGGCCGCGCGCTGATCATCCCCGACGATCCGACCGCCGGCTGAGCGCGCCGCGGGGTCTTCCCGCCGGCTGCCCCCCGAAAAGGGAGGACCGGCTGGCCCCGAAGAGCCAGCCGGTCTGAGAGTGCGCGGGGAGGGACTCGAACCCTCACAGCCTTGCGGCCACAAGGCCCTCAACCTTGCGCGTCTACCAATTCCGCCACCCGCGCTGAGGGCCCCGCGGATATGACATCGTGGCGTCGGTCGTGCAACCCCGGCCGGTCGATTTCCCTGCGGCGGCGCGCTGCGGTCCGGCGAGCCTGGGGTTCAACCCGGCCCATCAAGGAACGTCGTGAGCAGCCGGTTGAACAGCAGCGGGCGCTCCAGGTTGGGGGCGTGGTTGGTTCCGGGCATCAGCTCGACCCGGGCATGGTCGCCGATCGCCGTCGCGAGCCGGTGGGCGAGCGTGGGCGGGAACAACTGGTCGCCGTCGCCCCACAGCACGAGGGTGCGCATCGGGACGGTGTAGTCCTCGGGCTCCACCTCGCGGGCCAGCATCAGCAGGTGGTCCAACAGCCGCACCTTCTGCGCCTTCCACTTCACGAACATGTTCGCGTACACATCCCGGGCGACGAACATCGGGATGGGCGGCGGGCGGTGGTAGCCGATCGCCATCAGCCGCTGGACCCCCGCGGGGTCCTCGGGGACGACCAGCTCGGCGACGCTGTCGAGTCCCAGGCGATCCAGGGCGTCGTGGTAGTCGTCGAGCGTGAACACGTGGCCGGGGCTGTCGACGAACACGGCGCGGCGGACGCGCTCCGTGTGGTGCCGGGTCAGCTCCAGCAGCACGAACCCGCCGTAGGAGATCCCCACGACGTCGGCGGACTGGATCGCGAGGTGATCGAGCAGGGCGGCGACGACGTCGGCCTGCCGCATCGCGGAGAAGTCGTCCTCCGTGCCGTGGGACTGGCCGAACCACAGCAGGTCGGGGGCGATGAGGAAGCGATCGGTGGCGAGGCTGGCCTGCCCGGCCCACCCCGTGAGCGCGTCGCCGCCGAATCCGTGAACCAGCAGCAGGGGCTCGCCCGTGGGGTTGCCACCGGCCCAGTAGTGGACCTCTCCGCCGGGGAGCGAGGCCCGGTACGGTGCGAGCCCGTGGCGGCGAAACCGGGACTCCAGGCGCGTGCGCTCGGCCCGGTAGAAGGACAGGCCGGCGGCGGCGGAGGTCAGCAGCAGGGAGGTGAGCGTGAGGCGCTCGACGAGCATGGTCGCTCCGTCGGAAGGACGAGGACCGTAGCACGCCGCCGGGTGCGCACGACCGCGCTCAGGGCGCTCAGGGCGCTCAGGGCGGCTCGCTGGGCGGGGTGGCCTCCGGTCGAGGCTGGGTGAGCGCGTCCCACGGGGTGTCGAGCAGGGGGGCCAGGCCCGCGCGCCGCACGCCGATCACGTGGGGGGTTCCGTCCACCTGCACCGCGACATGGTCGCCGACCTCGGCCCCGACGACGTAGCTTCCATCGGTCGTGTCGGGGGACAGGCCCCAGGACACGCGGACCGTGCCGTCGCCTGCCAGGCCGTGCTCGGGCGTGGGCGAGGCGGCGAGGACCTCGTCGATGCGGATCCGCGTGGCCTTGTCGAGGACCGCCGTGAAGGCCTCGGTGGCCACCCGGGTGGGATCGCCGTCGACGCCCCACCCCTCGCCGTCGCGGACGAACGCGAGCAGGTCGTCCCCGCGCTGCAGCTCCAGGCGGCCGAGGGTGTCGGCGGCGGCCTCGACCGCGTAGGTCGGCAGGTAGCCGCGGGTGTCGTCCCGGAACGTGAACACCCCGAACCCGCTCACCGCGTAGACGGCGTCGTCGCCCTGCAGCCGCAGGTGGACGCTGTCGCGGCCCGCGGCGCCCAGGAAGGCGGTGGTCTCGGTGCCGTCGGCGGTGGTGAGCGTGAGGATGCGCTGGGCGCTGGCGTCGTCGACCCCGAGCTTGGCGTGGGAGGTGGCGTTCTCGGTGACGGGGCGGCCCAGGGTGGCCTCGCCGAGGGCGGTGAGGACCTTGTCCATCTGGGTGGCCTTGGCCGGGTAGCCGTGGGCGCTGGCGACGGTCCACGCGTCGCCGACGCGGGCGAGGGCGACCGGGACGTCGTCGGCACCGCCGCGGATCGACAAGGCGCTCAGCGCGTCCGCGCCGCCGTCGATCAGCGGGCGGGTGGCATCGGTGGACGTGGGCGCAGGCCACCAGGTCCAGGCGGCGAGCCCGAGCTGGACGGCGAGCAGGCCGGTGAGGGGACGGACGACGTCGGTCATGACGACACCTCCGAGGCGAGGGCGGTGAGATCGGCGGGGTGATCCTGGCGACCCGTCCACACCAGGACGCCCAGCAGGATCAACGCCACGCCGTACTGGAACCACTCCGCGGCTTGCCGGCGGGCATCGTCCATGGGGTACAGCGTGCGGGCGAACGCTCCCGAGCCGCGGATGGTGAGCAGGTCGTCGTCCTCGACGGCCCAGTCCACCAGGTTGGTCAGGAACAGCAGGTTGGCGGCGTGGGCCTCACCGCCCGGCTGCTGCGACAGGCTCAGGATCACGTCGCCGACGATCTCCGAGGAGCCGACGACCACCAGACGGGCATCGGGCAAGGACTGGTCGAGGACCGTGCGCGGGCCCTGGGCGGCCTGCCCTGGGGCGGGGGCGCCGGCGAACGCGCTGGGGAAGGTGCCGCCCATCGCGACCGCGAGCACCTGCTCGGCGCGTGGGCCCGAGGGGGGCACCGGGTCGAGGGAGGTGTCGGCGGTGGTCCACGCGGCCTCGGAGGTGCGCGCGAGCACGGTGGCGTCCACGCCGTCGGGTGCGGCCACGGTGAGCGGGGAGGCCCACGGGACGGTGAACCCGTCCAGGCCCGCGAGGGCGGGGTGGTCGGCGGCCATCCGGTCCCGGCGCACATCGGGGAACAGCGGGTACGGCTCCATCGCGACGCGCTGCAGCAGCACGCCGCCTCGACGCTCGCGGACCGGGCGTGGGAACACGGCGTTGCGCTCGTCGAGCACCGTGACGTCGTCGACGGTCACGCCGTAGGCCTCGACCAGGTCCGCCAGACTGCCGTCGCTCTCCGCCCCGACCAGACCCGAGCCCGCGATCTGGATCTCTCGGCGTCCGGCGAGCGCGATCACCCGTCCGCCCCGCATCAGGTACTGGTCGACCGCCAGGCGCTCTCCGTCCGACATCGGCCCGGGCTTGGCCACGATCAGCACGTCGACCGTGCTGGGGATGGTGGGGTCCTCCTCGTCCAGCGTGAGGCGCTCGACGGGGTGGGTGCGGGTGAGCAGCTGCTCCAGGCCCCGGTAGTCGGCCTGCTTGGCCGGTGGTTGGAACTGCGGCGGGATCTGGGGGTTGCGGGGTGGTGGCTCCGGGTCGTCGGTGAGCAGGCCCACCCGGGTGAGCTGGCCAGGCACCAGCCGGCGAAGTCCGGACTCCAAGGCGGTGCGTACGTCGGCCTCGGTGACCGCCCCCCTGAGCGTGACGCGCTCGACCTCGGTGCCCATCTCGAGGACGAGGTCGAACCAGTACAGCTGGCTGCCCATCAGATCGGCGGCCATCGGGGCGACGCCGTAGGCGGTGTAGAGCGCCTCCTGGCGTGCCCGGTCCGTGCTGGGATCCTCGGTCGCGAACGTGACCTTGTCGCCGCCGGTGGTGGCGAGCTCCGCGCCGACCGCCTGCACGGCGGCCAGCCCGTCCTGCCAGGTCTCGGGCAGGGTGGCGGGGGAGGCGAACAGGGTGATCCGGGCGGTGTCGGGCAAGCCCTGGAGCACCGCGGACAGGGGCTTGAAGTCCTGGCTGACCCGCTTGATCGTGCGCGTGAGGTCGTACTCGGGGTTGCGCAGGCGGACGTCGAACGCGCCGGCGGCGGTGGCCGAGACCTCGATCAGGTCCTGGAAGCTGAGGACGTCGTACTCGTCGCCCTGCCGGACCACGACGTGGAAGAAGCTGTTGACCACGCTGACCTGGCTGCGGTCGTCGATCTCGATCGGGATCGCCCGCACGCTGTACCGATCCGCGAGCATGGCCTCCAGATCGGGGTCGCGGTTGGGATCCTGGAACGTGACCTCGACGCGGTCGCCCCCGGCGATCCCGTACTCGACGAGCAAATCCCGCAGCTGGGGCACCAGGGCCGCGAGCTTGGGGTGGGTGCGCTCGCTGAAGTACCCCTCGAGGAACAGCCGCTCGTCCAGGGCGTCGAGGACCTGCTCTGTGGCGGGGCTGATGCTGTACTCGCCGTGCTGGGTGAGGTCGACGCGGGCGCGGGTGACCGGGGTCATCCACACCACCGCGGCGAGGGCGTTGGCGGCGACCAGCCCGGTGATGACGGCGAGGGTGCGGGCGCGGCCGGCACCGGACGCGCTGCCCGGATCCAGGCGCTCAGCCTCCAGGAAGGCGTGGTTCAGCGCGAGCAGGAACGCGGTGAGCGCGCCGTAGTAGACCAGATCGCGCAGGTCGAGGACGCCGCGCTCCAGGCTGGCGAACCGGCTCCCCGTGCCGAGGGCCCGGAGGACCTCGGCGGTGTCGGTGGAGAACAGGGCGGTGATCGTGTCGGTGCCGATCAGGTACAGCACGCCGCCGATCGCCAGGGTGACCATCAGGCTGACGACCTGGTTGTCGGTTCGGCTGGAGACCGTGAGGCCGAGCGCGGCGTACAGGGCGCCGAGCAGCAGGGCGCCGGCGTACCCGCCGACCACGGGGCCCAGGTCGAGCGGGCCCATCGCCGCGACCATCATCGGCAAGGGCACCGTGAGCAGCAGGGCCAGCCCCACAAGGGCCACGCTGGCGAGGAACTTGCCCAGCACCAGATCCCGGGTGCGGACGGGCAGCGTGAGCAGCACCTCCAGGGTGCCGAGCTTGCGCTCCTCTGCCCAGGCCCGCATCGTGACGGCGGCCGTGAGGAAGATCAGCAGGAGGGGCAGCCAGGCGAACAGCGGGCGCACGTCCGCCAGGTTGCGGGCGAAGAACCGGCTGGCACTGAAGAACGCGAACAGCACGACGAGCTGGTGCACGCCCAGGAACAGCATCGCGACCGGCGACTGGAACAGGGCCCGCAGCTCCTTGCGGGCGACGACGAGGGTGGGGTTCACGCGGCCTCCCCGGGGTGCTGCGCTTGCAGGGACTGAAACACGTGCTCCAGGGTGCGCTGCTCGGGCGCGACCCCGCCGAGGGTCCACCCCTCGGTGCGGGCGGTGTCGAGGATGGCGGGGACCGGTGGGGCGTCGCCCTCGAAGGCGGCGGCCCATCGGGTCATCCCGCGGGCGGTGTCGAGCTGCTCGACGGAGGTCACGCCCGAGACCTTGGCCAGCGCCTGGCGGACGCCGGACGTGCCCTCGGCGGTCCACACGCTCACGCGCCGGGTGCGGGTGAGGGCGGTGAGCGCGTCGTCGGCCACGAGCCGGCCGCGGACCATGATCAGCACGCGGTCACACACGGCCTCCACCTCCTGGAGGATGTGCGTCGACAGCAGGATGGTCGTGCGCTCGCCGAGCCGGCGGATCAGCGCGCGGATCTGCTGGATCTGGGTGGGGTCCAGGCCGTTGGTCGGCTCGTCCAGGATCAGCACGTCCGGGCGGTGGAGGATCGCCTGGGCGATCCCGACCCGCTGACGCAGGCCCTTGGACAGGGTGTCGATCGTCTGCAGCCGGCGATCCATCAGGTCGGTGTCGACCAGCGCCTCGGCCACCCGGCGATCGAGATCGGCCTCGGGGACGCCGCGGAGCTGCCCGATCATGCGCAGGTAGGACTGGACCCGCATCTCGTCGTACAGCGGCGCGTTCTCGGGCAGGTACCCGATGCGGCGCTGGACCTCGGCGCGGTCGGTGAGGACGTCGTGTCCGTCGACCGTGATCCGGCCCTCGCTGGGATCGAGGAAGCCGGTGAGCATCTTCATCACCGTGGTCTTGCCGGCGCCGTTGTGGCCCAGCAGCCCGACGATCTCGCCGCGCTCGATGGTGGCGTCGAACCCGTCGACGGCCACGTGCGACCCGTACCGACGGGTCAGCCCCTGGATCGTGATCACGCTCCCCTCCGTCACCTGGTGGTCGCGCGGTCCCAGGGAATGGCGGGAACCGCGCAGGCGGCGTCGGTAGTCACGCGGTCTAGGGCGTCAACCCCCCTCGGAGCAAGCCGAGGGCGGGGTCGCCGGGAGTGGGCTCGCGCCTGTCGGAACCGGAGGTGGGGATCAGAGGTCGGTGTCGGCGCCCGCGCCCCCGAACGCATCGCGCAACCACGCGAGGAGGTCGGCGGCCTCGTCATCGGTCACGGCGATGGCGGGCATGATGCCCTGTCCGCCCAGCACGAGCTCCACGATCTCGCGGTCGTCGAGTGTGGGGACGATGGGCCCGATGGCGGGGCCTGCGCTGGCCTGGTCGCCCGCCTTGACGTGGCAGGCCTGGCAGTGTTGCTCGAACGCGGTCTCCCCCGCGCCCACGTCGCCGGAGATCGCGAGGATGGTGTCGACCGCATCGGTCTGGACCTCGACCTCGGGCAGGAGGTAGTCGTCGCAGCCGGCGACGCCGACGAGCAGGGGCAGACCGAGCCATGCGAACGCCGTACCGCGATGCATCAAGACCTCCGAGGGTGCCGCCGCGTATCACGACGGTGCCCCCTGGGATCGGAGGCCGCGCCGTGAGGGTGCGAGGGGGCGCTACCGGGAGAACAGCGGCGACTCGTACTCGAACGATCCCCCGTTCGGCCCGAGCTGCAGGTTGATCTGCCCGAAGCTCGTGTAGTTGCCGTTGGGGTTGGACGCGCGCTCGAGCTGCGTGCCGCCCAGGCCCTGGGTGGCGATCCGGTAGTACCGCTCCAGATCGCTGGACGTGGCACAGGTGGTGTCGCCCTGCACGACCTCGATGTCGACCGCGTACACATAGCCGCCGAAGGTGGGGGAGCCCCTGCCGAACACCTCGTACACGACCTCGCACTCGAGATCGCCCTGGGCGTCGAAGTAGCGGAGCACCTCGCAGCCCTCCCAGTCGAAGTCGGCCGACAGGCCCCCGACCGGCGTGACCTGCGACTCGCCCGCGATCCGGTACGAGGGGGTGCCGATCTGGTTGCCGGTGGGCGGGGTGTACGCGCCGCAGTCGAACACGTCGGGCCCGGTGTCGCTGGTGTCGGACGTGTCGCTGGTGTCGGAGGTATCCGACGTGTCGTTGGTGTCGGACGTATCCGAGGTGTCGGCCGTGTCCTGGGTGTCCCCCGTGTCGGTGCTGTCGGTGTCGTCGACCCCGGGCAGGCCGTCGTCGTCCACCGCGAACCCCTCGTCGTCGATGCGCAGGCCCTCGACGTCGCACGCCGCGAGCGCCAGGATCGGGAGCAGGAACAGAGAACGGGCCGGAGCCATCGACGTCACCACGGTCACCTCCATCACTTCGACGCTAGCACGCAAGGCGCCCCGATCGCGTCCGGAAGGGGTCAACCTGGACGGGATCGTGGTGGGCCTGGAGGTGGGGGAGGGTGCGCCCGGCGCGCGATCTCAGCCGACGTACGGCGGGATCGTGAGCTCGTCGGCGGCGACGGCCTCCTCCTCGAGCATGTGGATCACGACCTTGAGGAAGTCCGACTCGGTGAGGATGCCTACGAGCACGCTCTTCTCGTCGACGATCGGGAGCGCAGACCGCTTGGACGCCTCGAGGTTGCGGGCGGCCTGGAGCAGGGAGGTCCACTGGGGGACGCCCTGCACGACCGGGTTCATGATCTCGGCCGCGGTCACCTGGTCCAGCGGATCGTCGTCGCGCTGGATCTCGCCGCCATCGCCCTGCATCGCGGTGAGCACGTCGCTCATCGAGATCATGCCCGCGAGGCGGCCGGAGGCATCGACCACGGGGACGTGGCGAACCCGGAGGGTGTGCATGATCGCGCGGACCTCCGCGGCCGTGGCCGACGGCGTGACGGTCCGCGGGTGGTGGGTCATGAGGTCGACGACGGTCCTGGCCATGCAGCCCCCCGAGGGTGTGGCGACGACCGTACCCCATCGGGCGCCGATGCGCCGCCATGCCGGTGAATGCCGGATTCGTGGCGTTCGCCGGGCAAGAGGAGGAGCGATGCCGGTTGCGGAAGCCAAGGTCGAACTTCGGATTTCCCGAAGCCCGGAGGCCGTGTTCGATCTGCTGTCGGACTACGACCAGAACGTGCGCTGGCAGGAAGGGGTCAAGACGTCGGAGCGGGTCGGCGGCGCGGCGCCGGCGCCCGGGGTGACGGTTCGCTACGTGCGCGAGCTGGCCGGTCGCGACGTCCAGACCGAGGCCGAGATGGTGGTGGTCGAGCGGCCGCACCGTCTGCGCATCAAGAGCGACAACCGCCTGTTTTCGTACACTGGCGGCTACGACCTGCACGCCGACGGGGAGGGCACGCGGCTGGTCTACGCGGGCGAGATCGCCACCTCCCGTCTGTTGGGGCCGGTGGGCAAGCTCGTCGCCGGGCGGTTCGAAGCCCAGATGCGGGGAGACCTCGGCCGCCTCAAGACGCTGCTCGAGTCCGAGGGCGCGTGATCGGCGGAGATCCTGGCACCGCGTGACGCTTCGACGACACCGGCCCGGTGCCACGCGACGATCACGCCCTGGACGGGCTAGGCGGGGGGTCTTCCTCGCTGGAGGCCGCCGTGGCTGGCTCGTTGACCCGTCGTACCCTGCTTGTTCGCACCGCCCAGGGGGCTGCCGGCGCGGCGGCCCTGCGCGGCGCCACCCTGCTCGCTGGGTGTGACGGGGGCGAGGACGGAACCGGAGACAGCGACACCGATGGTTCGCCGATCCCCGACGCGCCGGTCGACCTCCCCGACGAGGCGGTGGTCGTCACCAAGGGCCCGTGGGTCACGCTCCAGGGGCCCACCCGGGCGCGCATCCGGTTCGAGACGCGGGTCGACGTGCCGCTGGCGGTGTGGGTGGAAGGCCCCGACGGTGGGGCGTGGGTCGAGACCGCCCGCGCCACGGCGGAGATCACCTACGAACGCCCCACTGCCAACTTGGGGACCACGCCCGACGAGCCGGGCGCCCACACGCTGCACGACGTGATCCTGGAGGATCTCACGCCGGATACGGTGGTGGCGTGGTCGGCCGCGATCGGCGGCGGCGAGACCCGCGAGGGCACGTTCCGGGTCCCGCCCGTGGGCCAGGGCACCGTGCGTCTGGGCTGGGTGGCCGACACCATGGCGCCGTGGCAGCCCGCGCTCGGCAACTACACGCACCTGCCTGGGATGGGCATCGACGTGATGCTGCATGGCGGCGACATCACGTACAACTCGATTCCCAGCGACACCTGGAACAACTTCTTCGAGAAGATGGCGCCGCTGCTCGCGACCGCGCCGTTCCAGCCCGCGATCGGCAACCACGACTCCGACCTGCCCCACGAGCTCGAGGACATCTTCGATCGCCTGTTCGACCAGCAGGGCGACAACCTCGGCACCCGCTTCCACGCGTTCACCGCCGGGGTGGCGCGGGTGATCCTGATGGACTCCGAGACCTACGAGGTCGTCGCGGATGAGCAGCGCGAGTTCTTGGAGGCCGAGCTCGACAAGGCCGAAGCCGACCCGGGCATCAAGGCGGTGATCGTCGGCTTCCATCGCCCGATGATCACCCTGTCCAAGTACTGGAAGCCCGAGAACCTCACCCGCTTCGAGTTGTTCCACTCGTGGATCAAGGGACGGGTCACGGCGGTGTTCTGCGGACACGCGCACGGATTCGAGCACTTCGACTTCGACGGCGTGCGCTACATCGTCGACGGGTGCGGGGGCAGCCCGCAGTACGACGTGACCGTCAACGTGGAGAACGCCGAGGCGCTGCGCCCCGATATCGCCGGCGCCCGCATGGACGCCGAGAACGGCTACGGGTTCACGTGCATCGACGTGGCCGAGGACGGCGCGCTGACCGTCCGGCGGTACCTGGCCGAGACCGGCGAGGAAGCGCTCACGTTCGAGATCCCCGCCCTGGCCTGAGCCGCCGAGCCGCCGATCAGGCGTCGGTGTCAGACGACCCGGGGACCATCTCGGCGTCCCAGCACACGCCGGGATCGCCCGCGGTCTCGATGTAGCAGACGTACTGAAGCTTGCAGTCGACGTCGCTGTTGCAGGGCTCGTTGAAGTCTGCGCCCTCGCACGCGGCGGTCAGGAACGGCAGGGCGAGCAGGACGAACAGGCGCATGGGACCTCCGGGTGCGCCAGCCTACCCCAGCGCGGCGTGTGCGGCGCGTGCCACGCGGTCGACCAGATCGTGGGCCCGGGACAGCGAGACGTCGGGTCCGCAGGCCAGCCGGAGCCGTCCCTCGGGGCAGGAGGCGATCACGGCCTCGGCACGCAGGGCGTCGACCAGGGCCGCCCCTGCAACCCCTGCGGGCGGGTCCAGCGTGAGGATCCCACTTCGGCCTGCGGCGAGCGGTGCGCGAAGGCTGGTGAACCCCGCGTCGACGAGGCCCGGCTCGACCCGGTCGTACAGGGCTTGGAGGTGTGCGAGGTCGGCGGCCTGGTCGCGGGCGAGGAGCGCATCGAGCCCAGGCAAGGAGGCGGCCAGCGCGGGGTGGTTGCGCATCCCCCCCTCGACCAGGGCGGGACCGGCCTGAAATGCGCCTTCGTCCGGACGCGATGCGGGCGAGGCGAGGAAGGCCATGGGATCGCGGTGGGACAGCCAGGACGCCAAGGTGGGCCGCGCCCCGTCCCACGCCGACGGGGCGCCGTACAGAAAGCCGGTGCCGATGGGGAGCCCCAGCCACTTGTGGCCTCCGACGGCGAGCCAGTCGATCCCGTCGGCCGTGACGTCGAGCGGCACGATCCCGGCGGCCTGGATGGCGTCGACACAGATCTGGGCGCCGGCGGCGTGCGCGCGGGCGGCGATGTCGGCGATCGGCATGCGCAGGCCGGTGTGGAACTGCACGGCGCTCACGGCGACCATCCTCGCACCGCCGTCGAGGGCGGCATCCAGGGCGGCGAGGCCCTGCTCGGGATCGCGGAAGGTGTCGGAGGGTACCTCGCGCACGCGCAGCCCATGGTCTGCCGCGGCGCGGAGCCAGGGGGTCCGGTTGGCCGGAAACTCGCCACCAAACAGGACGACCGTGTCGCCGGGCTTCCAGGGCGTCATGCGGGCGACCGCGATCAGGCCCTCGCTGGTGGAGCCGGTGCGCGCGACAGTGCCGGGGGCGCCGTGGACGAGGGTGGCGAAGCGCTCGGCCGCGAGGGCGCCTTCGGCGACGAGGTCGGCGATCACCCCGACGCCAAGGCGCTCGTGGGCCTCGGCGATCTCGGCCAGGCGGGCGCGCACGACCGGGTCGGGACGACCGATCGCGGACCACGCGGCGTAGAGGGGTGGGAGGGACCGGGCAGGGGCGGGATCGGGCATGGGATCTCCTGGGTCGGTCCGGGGCCCACGGTTGACAGGGGCGGTCGACTTCCTATGTTGGGGGTGGACCCGTGTCCGCGCTCCGCCACCCAGTTCGGTGGGTGAGCGCCGCGGGGCCCATCGTCCGGACGCGGTCCTTCCCGGGGTTTCTCGGGGTCATCGGGGCTCCCGGGGGATGTCGTCAACCCATGTCCAACCCCACCAGGAGGTGAGCCATCGAGGCCACCCAGACCCGCACGCACGCGTTCACGATCACCATCGGCGAGGACGAGCAGGCCATCCAAGGCCGCGCCGCCGCCGTGGAGAAGGCCAAGCAGGTGAGCGCCCGATCGGGCCGAGCCATCCGCGTCGAGCGCCAGGACGGCCGTGTCCGCATGGCGTTCCGCCGAGGCAAGCTCGAGGAGTACCGCTTCGAGACCCACGGCCGACGGTCGTGACGTCCCGGGCGCCCGTCGAGGCGCCCGTCCGAGGCCGTGCCTGACGGGTTCCGACCCGGCAGGTGCGGCCGAGGTGCCTCAGGGGTCGAGGGGGCTGTGGGGGGCGCACAGCGTGTCGAACACGGGCTCCCAGACCGGGTCCGCCGCGCGCAAGGCACGCAGGGTGGGGTCGCGTGGCGACCAGGCAGACCAGGGCCCGGCGTCGAAGGCAAACGCCGACCCCGGGTGGCGCCAGGGGCTCCAGGTGTCTCCGTCGCCGTCCCACACGCCAAAGGGATCGACGTCGTGGTGGTCCGCGAGGCGATGACGCAGGGTCAGGCGGGCGTCGGGGTGGGACCAGGGCAGGTGGCCCTCGGCGAAGCCCAGGACATCCCCGGCCGTGACGCGGTCTCCCTTCTCGACCCGGGTCGGACCGACGAATGCAAGGACGGTGACGGTCATCGGCCCGGTGCGTGGCTTGCGGCGATCCCGGGTCGAGCGGAGCGCGACCGCCTGCACCGTGAGGTCTGGCGGCAGCCCGAGGGTGGGGTCGTCGACCGAGAACACGCCCATCACCCGGGCGTCGAGCGGCGCGTGGACTGGGGTCCCGCGGGGCACCCACCACGCGTTCGCGAACTCCGCCATCGTGTCGCGGTGGGCCACGGGCTGCGGCCGTCCCATCCGATCCCGGGGGACGCCGTCTGGCCCTGCGGGCCGCATCGGGGAGACGAGGTGACCCCGGGCATCGCAGAACGGGGCGGCCGTGAGCGGACGATGAACCAGCGCCTCGTCCGGCGGCGGGATCGGGGGGAGGGCCCGCGGCGCGGGCGCTGGGGGAGCGGACCCGTGGGCGATGCGTGCGAGCCGGTGCTGGACCTGCCAAGGGGTGAACCGACCGAGCGCGGTGGCGTCGAACGACCACAGGATGGGACTGGGATCCTCGGCGTGGCTTGGGTCCCCGGAATGCACGCCGAACGGGTCCACCGGGGTCCACCGGTCCTGCCGACGGTGTCGGACCACGAGGGCGAGGCCAGGGACCGGGTCTGGCAGCGCCACCGTCCCGCTAGTCCCGATCGGCTCACCGGCGCGAACCCACGCGCCCTCGCGAACCCCCCAGGACGCAGACCCCAGCAGCACGACGTCCACGCACCCCGTCTCCAAGCACTGGGCGATCCGAAGGCCATGCCGTGACGGCCCCGTCGACGCGACCACCTGGCCGTTGAGGGGGGAGAGCACCGTCGTGCCTGGGGGGACCCACCACACGTGGGCGTCGTCGAGCGCGTGGGCACCGGGCGGGAGGGGCGCCGGCTCGCGCATCCAGCTGCCGTCCCGCAGCTGCCGCAGGGCGGGAAGGGTGGGGTGGCGAGCGTGCAGCTGCGGTCGGATCAGGTGGGCCTGCGGGGCCCGAAAGGGGGGCGACAGCAGGGGCGTGGGGCCGGATCCCGGGGGCACCGGATCGGTGAGCGTCGCGCCGCCTCCCGTCATCGACGGCCACACGGGGTCCGTGGGCCGAACCGCCAGGAGGAGGGCGACGAAGGCCGCGATCCCCGCGACGAGGGCCAAGCGCCGGGTGGAGAAGGGGTTCGTCATGGGGTGGACGCCGGGAACAACCCGACGATCGCGTGCGCCAACAGATCGGCGGCGGTGTCGCCCAGGCGCAGCAAGGTCGCAGGATCGACCCCGGAGGCGTCGCCTGTGGCCAGGCAGAACACGACGTCGCCGTCGAACGGGGTGAACGCGGGGCGCAGGGTTCGGGCGAGCGCGGCAGCGGCCATCTTGGCGACCACCCGGCAGGCGCCGTGGGGGAGAGGGGCATCGGTGGCGAGGGCGACGAGGCCCGTCATCACCCCATCGGCCGCGGCGAGGCCGTGTGCGGAGCCCCCGGACAGCACGAGGGCGTGGATCCGGCCTGCGAGGTGGTCGGGCGACAGCGTGGCCCACTCCCGTGACCCCGGCGCCGATCCGGGGACCCAGTGCGCGCACACCGCGGGCTGTAGGGGCCGGATCACGGTGGTGCCCGAGGACCCGTCTGGGATGGTGGCGTGGCCGATGGCGACGGGCAGGGACATCAGGGCCTCGTGCGGTGGGCCAGCGTAGCGGGATCCGGCCGGGCTGGCTTCCCCCCATTCTCCGCCTTACCCCCCGCCGGTGACGGATGGGGACACGCCGTCCGAGGAGGGCCCGTGGAGCGGACCGACGTGGTGGTGCTGGGCGGCGGCATGGCCGGGTGCATGGTCGCGTCCACCCTGCGCAAGCGGGGGATCGACGTCACGGTGCTGGAGGCGCGCCAGGCGGGACAGCCTCAGCCCGTGGTGGTGGGCGAGGCGATCACCGAGGGCTCCATGCTGTTCCTGGACCACGAGCTGGGGTTCGGGGACTGGCTGCGCACCCACGGGTTCCGCAAGTATGGGTTCGACTTCCTCGTGCTGCCGCGCGGCGAGCAGGCCCCGGCAGAGCCCACGTTCGACGACTGCCACGAGCTGCTGATGTCGCTCACCCCGGTCGAGAAGATCCCGGGGGCGTTCCGCAAGCTGATCCCCACCTGGCACGTCGACCGTCCCAAGATGAACACCGAGCTGGCAGTGCGGGCCAAGGCCGCGGGGGCCGACGTCCGGCACGGCGCCAAGGTCACGGGCGTGGAGGTCGGCGTGCGCGACCACGTCGTACGCTACCGCGACGCGGGCGGCGACCACGCGGTGGCCTGCACCTGGGTGTACGACTGCACCGGGTGGCGCAGCGTGCTCGGCAAGCAGGTGGCCAACTGGCACGTGGTCAAGGACCTGCCGACGGCCTCGGTGTGGAACCGGTTCCGCCATGTCGACGACGCGGCCGACACCTGGAAGACCTTCAACGGCATCGATCGCCGCCGCCACACGATCCACTGCTCGGGCGAGGGCTTCTGGATCTGGTGGATCCACCACGACGACGAGATGACCAGCGTGGGCGTCACCTGGGACACCCGGCAGCACAGCCCCGACAAGTCCGGTTCCGACCGTGGCTTCTGGGAGATGATCGACAAGTTCCCCGCGGTCCGAAAGGCGCTGGCGCACGCCGAGCCGATGGAGGCGTTCCAGGGCTACGGGCAGCTTCCCCACGCCACCGATCACTGGGTGTCGACCGACGGCTACGCCATCCTCGGAGACGCTGGCTGGTTCGTGGATGCGCTGTACAGCACCGCGATCGAGACCGTCTGCCGCCAGATCATGGCGAGCCTGCCGCTCGTGCAGGCCGCGCTGGACGGCGAGCAACCCTGCGCAAGGAGCACGGATCGGCTCAACGAGGAGTTCTTGTGGCTCCAGCGCTCGGTCCTGGCCCACAACCGGTTCAAGTACGAGGAGGGCTGGCATCAGCCGCACGTGCTGTTCCAGGTGGCCCTGTACGAGCTGTCGGAGATCGCTGAGCTGTACCACCTCCAGGCACCGTCGCAGTGGCGCAAGGCGGTGTGGGACAAGCACTACCGGCTGCAGTGGGGCACGCGCCGCCGGCACGACAACCTCGCCTGGTTCATGCGCACCGCGCGGGCCGACGCCGACCGGGATCTGGCGTCGGGCGCCCCGCTGGCCAAGGCGCTGTCGCCACGGGTGCGCGACTACTACGCGACCTGGCCGCTGTGGAACGTCCCGAACATGACCCCGTACTTCTTCATCATCACCAAGCTGTGGGGCTACCTGGAGCGGCTGGGCCAGCGGCACTGGTGGTTCCCCGACATGCTCACGATGATGACCGCCCCCCGCCCGCCGCGAGGGCTGACCGGGCCGGTCGCGTCGGAGCCGGCGATGATGGACCAGCGCGCCTCGTGAGCGGGTCCGTGTGGGATGCGGATCCTGACTTCGACACGGATCATGGCTTATCAGGCCGGATTCGGTCGATGCGCTGCATGCGGATCCCTCCGGACGGCGAGGTGGAGGCGAC
>JAUHWK010000460.1 GCA_030424555.1 bacterium
ACCTCGACGACCGGCGACCCGTTCTGGTCGCGTTGCCCCACAGTCCACGCCTGTAGCGCCGTTGCCCCATGAGGATCGGCCGCCTCGAGGACGAACGATGCGGGGTCGTCCGACGGATCGGGCGTCCAGGACACCAGGCCCGATGTCGTCCCCACCTCGGCACCTTGGGGTGCACGCACCAGGCGGTAGGACACCGCCTCTCCCTCCGGATCCGCCGCTCGCGCCGCATAGGACCACGGGGTTGCCGTCTCCGCGGCGTACCGCGGCTGCGTCGTGAACACGGGCGGACGGTTCCCAAACGACGGAACGACCTGGAGCGACCAGGTCTGGGCGGCCACGTGAAGCCCGTCCGTGACGGTGAGGGTGATCGTCTCCGAGCCCGATGCCTCCGAAGGCGGCATCCACAGCACCCGACCCGTGCTCGGGTGCTGGGACATGCCCGCCGGCGGGGCGACCAACGACCAGGTCAGGACGTCGCCGTCCGCATCGATCGCGACCGGGTCGTACACGTACGC
Organism: bacterium; assembly: GCA_030424555.1. Classification (GTDB taxonomy): domain Bacteria; phylum Myxococcota_A; class UBA796; order UBA796; genus JAUHWK01. The sequence goes on from JAUHWK010000460.1 coordinate 516, forward strand.
ACCGCCTGCGACGGCCTGTCCCGGAGGCGTCGACACGATCACCGGAGCCGAACCCAACGTGGGAACCTCGGCGATCTCCACCGTCCAGGTCTGCTCTGCGGTGCCCCCGCGGCCGTCCGCAACGTGAAGCGAGAAGACTTCGGGCCCGATCCCCACCGCCGCCCAGCTCACCATGCCGGTGGTGGGGTCTACCTCGGCGTCGGGCGGCCCCGCGACGAGCGTGAACGCCAGGAGATCCCCTTCGGCGTCCAGGGCATCCGCATCGTACAGATAGGACGTCCCGGATGACACAGCCGTCGGAGCGACCGTTGTGAAGGTCGGTGCGGTGTTCTGCTCCGCCGATCGCACAGACAGCGTGGCCCGCTGGACCGCGGCCTGGCCGGCGAGATCCGTCGCCTGCACGGCCAGCGGATGGGTGCCCACGTCCCCTGGTCCCGGGGTCCACGACCAGGCCCCTTCGCCGGCAGCGATCATACCCTCCGGCCCCTCCAGCAGGGCCCACGACACGTCGTCGTCCTCTGGGTCGACCGCATGCGCCGTGTAGCTCCACGACACGCCCTCGACCGCGGTGAGGGGCGGCACGGACGTGATCACGGGAGGCTGGTTCACCGTCGCCGTCCAAGAGACGTCCGCCCGCACCGGAACCAGGAGCGGATCGTCGAACACCAGGCGACGCGGCCCCAAGGACTCGCCGGGGGTCAAGGTCTCCCCCTCCCCCAGCCATTCGACGTAGCCGCGTGCGGCCTCGTCGACCCCACTCGCGCCCCGCAGCGACACCCCAGAGGTCTCGGGCGGGCCCACGGCCATCCGCAAGGGGCCTTCGAGTACGAGGCGACCCGTGTGGACGGCCTCGACCGTCACTTCGAGCCTTCGGGCCACCGTGTTCCACGTCGTGCCTCGGAACGTCGTGGAGAGCTGGGCGGTGACGTCGCGACGGCCGAGCCCACTCCCAGCACCCGGCGCCACCCCGACGAGCGGCCACGCCTGCGTGGTGGTCCCGCAGCGATCCGTGACCTCCACGACCACCTCATGCGACCCATCAAGCACCGTGTGGGGCGCGAAGAAGCGTCCTGCGGCATCCCACACCACCGGCGCGCCGTCGACCCGGATCCCGAGCACAGGCCGGGACGGATCCTCGGATGCGACCGTGGCCGACAAGGCCACCAGATCCCCCGCTGCGAGAGCGGTTCCCGGCGCCGGATCGGCATCGACGAAGCCCGGTGCGGCGTAGCACGCACTGCCCAGCCAACTCAGCGGCGCGAAGCCGGACGCTTGGTTGTCGAGGTGCTGGGCGGACACGGTGGTTGACGGATCGTCCACCCGACCGGTTCCCGACATGTCCAGGAACACCAGCTCCCCTCGCCCACTGAACGCGGGAAGGAACACATGCCCTGCGCCGTCGGGAAGCACGTCGTCGATCGTGTACGAGTCCCCGAACGCCTCGCGGAGGTCCCGGCGGGCGACGACCTCTCCCGAGACGGGGTCCATCTGCACGAGCTCACCAACCGCGGCGATCAGGAGGGTCTCGCTGAATGGGTCGAACGCGATCTGGAAGGCGCCAGGTACCTCCAGCACCTTCGTGGTCGTGAAGGTCGTCCGATCGAACCGGCCCACGTGTCGATCCGGGACGGCCGTGCCGTCGGCCACGCCAGCCTGGAGGTACCAAGCACCACCCAGGTGATCGAAGGCCATGCGGTCGATCCTGGCGCCCCCCTCGGTCGGGTACCAGATCACTTCGCCAAACGGGAACAACGACAGCTGGCCGATCCGGCCCGTGCCTGCCAGCCAGAGGAAGCCTCCGGAAGGGTCCGGCGTCATCACGTCACGGATCCCCTCCACCGCGTCGATCTCGCCGTCCCGGAGCCCCACCTTGAACACCTGGAGGCCTCGCTCCGCGATGTTGGCCTCGGTGCCGACCAACAAGTCGCCGTCGGGCGCAAACCCGAGGGCGTAGTTCGATGCCCTGGGCGGATTCACGATGTTGGAGGCCGCGGACAGGTGAAGCGCATCGCCAGCGACCTCGAAGTGGGTCTGGGAGATGCCACGCCCCCACTCCTCGAACACGCCGAGCACCTGCTGGTTGTGATCCATGCCGTAGGTCAGCGTGCCGTCCCTCCGGTCCCAACCCCGCAGCTTGAGATCGTAGGCGAGTACGTACGATGCGTCGTTCTGCGCTCGGTCGTAGGCGACCACGAGCTCATAGGCGCCAGCTGGCAAGGACACGGACTCGGTGATGGTGCTCCAGCTGGTGCCGCGGGCGATCGGGAGCAGCCAGGTGCCCTCCGCGTCGCGAATGCCCACCGGCATCGGATGGCGGTTGAGGTTCGGGCCCGTGCCGTACCCATTCGTGCGGACGCGCGACACCTGGACGGGGATGCCGTCTCGGGGCACGGAGAACGGGTACACCGCCGTAGAGCCAACCCCTGACAGCGTACCTTGCACCTCGTCTCCCAGCGCGATCGCAGGGTGGATCGTGACGTCTGGGAGGGCCAGCGAGACCTCATACGGAAGGTCGTCAACGAGTGCCTCCGTGCCCGTGACCGGCGCACGACGGGTGACCGTGAGCGTGTAGGTCCCTTCAGGGAGATCCAGGGCCTCGGGCCATCCACTGAACGGCCCCGCACCAGGGTTGTGGTTGATGGCGTCATCGAGCCACACAGTCCCCGACGCGTCGGTCAGCGTCCACCTTCCGCCCATCGATGCCTCGACGGGCTGAACCCGCAGCGGCGCCATGGCCGAGGGCACGTCAAAGGTCCAGGCCATCCCCTCGAGGGCCGACGGGACGGTTCCCGAGAGGGGCTCCCCAAGCGTCATCGCCAGCGCCGGTCCCGTCGCCTCACGCGCCACCACGGACCACACCCGATCTGCTTGCTGAACCGCGTCGTCGTTGTCGAT
>JAUHWK010000039.1 GCA_030424555.1 bacterium
GGACATTGGCGGCGATCGTGTCGGTGGTGTCGTCGCAGTCGCCCTCGATCTCGGCGTAGCCGTCGCCGTCGTCGTCGTACCGGCTCGTGCGGTCGTCCACCTTGCCGTTGCAGTCGTTGTCGATGCCGTCCTCGAGCTCGGTGGCGCCCGGGTAGGCCGTGGCCCCCGGGTGCGGCCCCAGCGGGTTGACCTTGCTCACGCGGTCGTCGCAGTCGCCGCCGCCGTCGCCGTCCGTACACGGCGCGATCTCGCAGTACCCATCGCCGTCGTCGTCGTACGCGACCGTGCCCTCGTCCTTGAGGCCGTCGCAGTCGTTGTCGACGCCGTCCGCGACCTCGGGGTTGCCCGGGAAGCGGTCCGCGCCGTCGCCGTTGGGATCGTCATCGCAGTCCCCGGCCTCGACCGTGTAGCCGTCGCCGTCGAGATCGGCGGCGTCGTTGTCGACCGTGCCGTCGCAGTCGTTGTCGATGCCGTCGCCGTAGTCCTCGGGGACGCCCGGGTTGACCTCGTCGTCGCCGTCGTTGCAGTCGCCGGGCAGCACGCCGGGCTGAAGGCAGCTGGTCGCCTCACAGTACCCGTCCTGATCGTCGTCGTACCCGCTCGAGTGGTTGTCGGTGTACCCGTCGCAGTCGTTGTCCTTGCCGTCGGGCACCGCCGCCTCGATCCCCGACGGGTTCACCGTGGGATCGTCGTCGTCGCAGTCCCCGCCGCAGGTCGTGAACCCGTCATTGTCCTGGTCGTACTCGATCGGCAGCCCGTTCAGGCAGTCGTTCGCCCGCAGCGTGACCTGCGACAGCGCCTCCTGGCCCGACAAGAAGCTCGCCAGGCTGGTGACCGGACGGGCGTCGTTGGGCGAGAAGCAGACCTCGACCGGGGTGGTGGACCCCGCGGGGATCGTGAGCGGGATGTCGTCGTCGACCACGTCGAAGTTGCTGCTCTGGAAGGCGAGATCGGTGACGATCACGGGCAAGGACCCGCACGCGGTGACCTCGATGTCCTCGCACGCCTCACCGCCTCCCGGCACGTTGCCGAAGTCGAGGACGGGCGGGAGGATCTGCACACAGGGCTCGGCGGCGTGGGCGCGGAGCGGCACGATGATCGTCTGCGGCACCCCCCCCCGGATGGCATCGCTTACGATCTCCACACTTCCCTGGAAGTACCCTGGTGTCTCCGCCCGGAACACCAGCTGGAGCGTTCGAGACCCATCCACCGGGACGTCCTCACCGACCAAGGAGAAGATGTCGCCGGCGTCCGTGTCCGCCACGTCCCCGAGAAGGGACGCCGCGCCGAAGTTGTCCACGTAGGTCGACGCAGAGAAGAAGGTGCCCTGTCGGGTGATGCTCTGGACACTCAGGCCTTCGATCGTGACCGGAGGCCGACAGCTCGATCGTGGCGACGGCCGCAGCACCCACCGGCACGTCTCCCCAGTCCAACAACGTGAACGGGGTCGCGAACAGCTGACCTTCCAGCTCACCGATTGGGCCAATGTCTTGACACCCGAGCGCCACAACAGCGAGCAGCGGCATGAAACGACGCATGGTTCTCTCCCACGGCGCCGCATCCTAGCGCATGCGAACGCCCGCCCGCAGCGCGTTTGCACGGTGTCCGCCCCCGTTCGTCGTAGCGGCGCCGCCCCACCCGGCATGCGAGGCGTGACGTCGGGCGGGGACGACGCTACCGGTCGGGTCCACGACCCGGCGAGGATCCCCTGCGCACGGGTCCCAGGAGGCGTTCATGAAGCTGCACCTCGAGCACCACTTCCCCGGCGATCCGGCCCTGTACTGGCAGGCCTACAACGACGACGCCCTGGACCAGAAGATGGCCAGCGCCGGCAACTCCACCCGCGAGCAGTTGTCGCGCGACGTGGCCGACGGGGTGGTCACGCTCGTCCAGCGCTTCCACATCGACATCGACCTGCCCACCGCCGTGCGCAAGCTGATCGGGTCGGATCGGCTGTCCTACGACCAGCAGTCCGTGATCGACGAGGCCAACAACCGCATCCAGTGGAAGGTGACGCCCCCCGTCCAGCAGGATCGGGTCAAGGCCGAAGGCGTCGTGACGATCACCCCCACCGCCGAGGGCGTCACGCGCGTCATCGACGGCGACGTGATCGTCAAGGTGCCGCTGGTGGGCGGCCAGATCGAGAAGGCGATCGTGAACGCGATCGAGCAAGGCTACTCGGCGGCGGCCGAGGTCCAGAAGGCGTGGATGGCCGAGCGCGCCTGATCGCGGCGCGCTGCAGGCTGATCAGGCCTCGCGGCGGGGATCAGGCCTCGCGGCGCGTGGCGCCAGGACGGCGGGCGCTCAGGGATCCCCGGGTTCGGCGGATCCCGAGCAGGCCACACCACGTGGCCCACCAGGCGGTGAGCCCCGCGCCCGACACCGAGCAGCCCCGGTCGATGTCGACCCGTCCGCCCTCGCGGCCGTCGGATCCGCTCCCGGCCACCGCACCGAAGGCCTCCGCGAGCGTGTCGGCGGACACCCAGGCCGCCTCCACATCGTCGAGGTCGTCGTCGCCGCAGCTGCCGTACGCGTAGCCCCCGTCTTCAGGGAAGCGATCGGTCGTGCCGCCTGCGGTCGCCTCGAACCAATACAGGTGGCAGCCTGCACCGGCGTCCACACTCACCGCCCAGGTTCCCCGGGACTTGGTGCCCGTCTGTCGCGCCATCGCGTACGCCTCGCCGTCCACGTAGGCCACGACCTCGGGCGCGCCGTCCGCGTCGATCGACGCCAGCAAGCGCCGCCCGCCCGATCCGGACTCGTCCGATCCCGCCAGGACGATGCGATCGACGTGGCCCGCGGCGGTGGTGCCGAACACCTGGGTCCACAGGGGCCCCGATCCCCCCGCGGCAGCGCCCGGTCCCATGTCGACGAACTCCGCCTCCATGATGTTGGCGCGGTGCCCTGAGGAGCACATCCACCCGAGCACGGCATCGAGGGGCGTGGGGGCGCCCAGCGCGATGTTCTCGCCGACGTACTGCCAGTTGTAGCCTTGCAGATCGACCCGGTCGGCCGGTCCACGACCCTGGGGATCGTCGTGGTCGAAGAAGCCCCGCGTCGCCATGTTGCCCGAGTGCGCGTGGGCTGCCCTGCCCAGCAGGAGGTCGAGCCCGAACGGGCGCTTGGCCGACCGCTCGGACGCCTGCCACCCCGACATCGCGCAGGTGTAGTCGTCCTCGAACGCGCCAGGAGCGGTGCGCACCGCGTTGGTCCACACCAGGAGCGCGCGCTCCTCGGGGGTGGGGATGCCTTCGGTGGCGTCGCCGTAGCCAGCCAGGGCAGACGCAGTGAACAACGCGACGATCCAGGGGGTCATGGGGACTCCTTCTCCCCCGAGGTCCCGCGCGGGGGCCCATCCGGCAAGGCGGGCGGTGCGGGGCTTGCCAGGGCTTGACGCGCCCGGACCCTTGCGCGCTACCGGAGGACGGACGAACAGGACCGCTTCCCCTTGCCTCGTGGTGGGTGTCCAATGCCGTCTTCCCTGTGCTGGGCCGCCTGCCTTCCGTTCGCCCTCGCAGGCACCACCGCGGCGTGGGCTGCCCCCACCCCTCCGATCCCCGACGACCCCGGCGAGGCCCGTCCCGTCCGTCACTGGGACCTGACCGACGGCCACCTGCGGGTCACGATCGACCCCGCCACCGGGGCCGTGCTGGAGGGCCACGTCACCTGGGAGGTCTCCCCCTTCGGCCTGTCCTCGGACACGCTCACCCTGCACGGGGTCGGTCTCGCCGTGTCATCGGCACAGGTCGACGGGACCGAGGTGCCGGTCCGGATGGGCCCGGACACCCTGGTGCTGCCCGTCGCGCCCGACACCCCCCACACCGTCGACATCCACTGGTCCGCCACCCCCGAGCGCGGCCTGTTCGGACGGGCCCCCGTCCGCGGCAAGCAGGCCCGCGGTGCGGTGGCCTGGACCCAGGGCGAAGACGAGGACCACCGCCACTGGTTCCCCGGTTGGGACCACCCGTCCGACACCTTCCCGCTCACCACCTCGGTGACCGTGCCCGACGGGGCCCACGCGGTCGCGAACGGCCTGCTGGTGGCCCAGACGCCCGCGGCGCAGCGCCCGGGATGGACCACCTGGACCTACCGGATCGACCAGCCCATCGTGACCTACCTGGTGGCGCTGGTCGCCGGCGACCTCGCGGTCGAGACCCTCGACGGACCGGTGCCCCATGAGATCCTGCGCCCGTCGGACGTGTCGGCGGAGGACGCCCGGGTCGGCACCGGCGACAGCCCCGCGATGATGCGCTTCTTCACCGATCTGCTCGACGAGCCCTACCCCTACCCGGTGTACCGGCAGGCCCTCGTCCCCCGCTTCATGTACGGCGGGATGGAGAACGCCTCGCTGACGATCCTCACCTCTCGCTACCTGGCAGACGCCGCAGGAGGCCTCGATCGCTACCGGGCCGACGGGCTGATCGCCCACGAGCTCGCCCACCAGTGGTTCGGCGACCTGCTCACCTGCCACGGGTGGCGGGAGCTGTGGCTCAACGAGGGCTTCGCCACGCACTACGCGGGCCGATGGGCCGAGCACGCCGAGGGGGAGGAGGCCTACGCCGCAAAGGTGCTGGGATGGCTCGATCAGGCCGTGCGCACCGGCGCCCCGATGGCGTCGCGCGCGTGGGCGGCTCGGGACGGCTTCAGCGGGATCTATCCGCGGGGCGCGTTCACCCTGCACATGCTGCGACAGCACCTCGGCACGGAGCGGTTCGACCGCGGGATCGCCGCGTACGTGCGCGCCCACCGCTTCTCCCTCGTGGAGACCGCCGACCTCCGGCAGGCGATGGAGGCCGAAGCCGGCCAGGATCTCCGGTGGTTCTTCGATCGATGGGTCCACGGCTGGGGGGCGGGCACGCTCAAGAGCCACTGGTCCCACGTCCAGGGCACCCTCCAGGTCCGCATCCAACAGGTTGCCGCCGAGGGCCAGACCCCGGTGCGACAGCCCCTCGTCGTGTGGTGGGGCGACGGATCCGGAGCCGTCCACGAGACCGTCACCTGGATCGATGCGGGCACCACCGTGGTGTCGATCCCGGCCGACGACGTGGCCTGGGTGCTCCCCGATCCCGATGGACGGGTGATCGCCCACTGGGAACGCACCCAGCCGACCGCCGCCTGGGCCGACACCGTGCGCCACGCCCCGGGGAGCCTCGCGCGGCTGATCGCGGTCCGTGCCCTGGCCGACGCCGACCACGATCCCGCCACCGCCGCCGAGGTCCTCCGCGCCGTGCTCGCCGGGAGCCACCGCCACACGCCCCCCGTGGACCCGGACCGGGATCGGCGTCCGCTCGCCGTGGAAGCCGCCGCCGCCCTGGGCGCCCGCGGAGACGACCTGTCGCTTCAGGCCCTGCTGGGGACGCTGGACACGGACCACCTCCAGGTTCGCCTCGCCGTGGTCGAGGCCCTCGCCGGGTTCCCGCTGAGCGAGGCCGCCGAGTCCGCGCTCCGCACGGTCCAGGCCAAGGATCCCGAGCTGGGGATCCGCGCCGCCGCCCTCACGTCCCTGGGCGCGGTGCGCCCGTCCTCCGCCCTCGGCCTGGCCCGCACCGTCCTGGCCCGGCCCGACGCCGAGCGTCAGGGGCGCCAGCACGAGGCGGCCGCCGAGATCGTCGCCACCCACGGCGCCGTCGCCGACCTGTCCGTCCTGCAAGGCCTCACCAAGGACGCCCGGCGCCGGGTCCAGCACGCCGCGACGCAGGCGATGGTGGCGATCGCAGGCCGCGCCGACGATCCCACGGTCGATCGACGGGTCACCGCGGCGCTCGTCGCCCAGCTGCACCACGAGGACATCCGAACGCGGCAGTGGATCGCCGTGCTCCTCGGCGAGCTCGCGTCCCCCGAGGCGATCCCCGCCCTTCAAGCCGCCCTCGTCACCGACGACCCCGCCTGGGCGCAGAGCCTGCACGCCGCCCTCAGGGCGAGCCGCGCCGCCCGGCCCGATGCCTCCGATCCCGATGCTCTCGCCCAGGCCCGCGCGGAGATCGATCGGATGAAGGACGCGTTGAAGGCCGCGAGTGACCGAATCGACGCCCTCGAGGCGCGCCCCTGGTCCTTGCCGTCGCCGATCGCCGAACCCGCGCCGTCCTCCAGCGGCGAGCCCGAACCCTGATCACGGACCGATGCGGCGGGTACCGACGAGCGGCACGCCCTCGTCCAGCCCGACCTCGGTCGCCCGGCGCCGCAACCCGGGAAGCTCCAGCCCCACACTCACGCACGCACCAAACGCGCTGCGCGTGAACGGGATCCCCTGCACGGCGTCGCCCAGCGCCCACGCCCGCACGACCGGCGCCTCGCCATCGGGCGTGTCGCACCCGTCGGCGTCCCGCTGGACCGCCCACACCGCCTCCGGGTCGTTCGTGACCGTCACCAGCGGCTCCGTACACGCGTCGTCCTCCCACAGCACGATCCCGTCGATCTCCCGATGCGCCAGCGCCAGCCGCGCCACCGCCCCCCCAGCCCGCCCTGTGAGGCGCCAGCCCGTGCCATCCTCCGCGCGCAGCGGACCCGCGGTGCGCGGTCCGAGCCACGCCCCGTCTTCGTCTTCCCAGCCCCACGCGGACACGCTCCCGGTGTCCGGCCGCACCGAGGCCACCATCGGCAGCGCCTGCTCCAGGTCCACCGGATCGCCGGCCACCAGCCACGTTCCCCGCGTCACCACGCTCGTGCAGCCCTGGCTGGAGCTCCGCCACGCGTCCACCCGCACACTCGCCACCGTGTGGGGCACGCCCGGGGTGCTGCTCTCCTGCCGAAGCACCGTCCGCGCGCTGGGACACGACGGCAGGGAGGGATCGGCCACCGCCGGCGACGCATCGCAAGTGGACACGCCGAAGTACCGATTGTCCCGACGGATCAGCACCGGCCCCGGCAACGCGACGTGGCCGTCATCCGCCTCCCACGCCACCGCCAGTCCCCCAGCGTCCGCCAGGCCCGTGGCCGCGCGCGCACCATCCTCGGCCAGCCAGTAGGTGCGGCCCAGTCCGCGGGGACCGATCACGTCCTGCTGACGCAGCGCCACCCACGACGCGGGGTCCACCGCGGCATCGGTCAGCGGCGAGTAGCCCCGCCAGTCTGCCGACAGGTCCTGCGTCGCGTCCTCCGCACACGAGCTGCCCACCGGCGTGTACAGCACGGAGGGAACGACCGGGCTGAGGGGCCAGTCGGTCGCCCGCTCCTCCAGGAGGCACACGCTGTCGTCCTCGACGCGCTCCCGCAGGACCGGATCGGTGACGCACGCATCGTCCGCGACCCGGTACACGGGCTCGGAGCAGGTGGGGTCCAGGTAGCGCGTCACCAGGGAGGCGCGGTCCGGCAGACAGCGCAGGGTGCCATCCCCCGCACGGTCGGGTCGGCAGACCACCCCGAGGTCGCGGTCGAAGAACGAGACGAACAGCCCCGGCCCCGCATCCGCCACCACCACGTCCAGCCGCGCGCCCCCCACAAAGATCGGCGCATCGAACGCCGGCACCACGAAGCCAGGCCACCCGGGCCCCCCGGGATCGGAGTGCGGGTCGGAGTCGCCCGAGTCCGTCGCATCAGATTCGGACGGAACGGGGCGGTCGGTGTCCGAGTCCAGGGCGCTGTCCCGATCCGACGGGCCCTCGCCCCCATCGGACGCGGTGCAGCCCGCCCACAGCGCGACGGCGAAGGCCCCCGCCACCGCGCCGATCCATCGATGCCCCACGCCACGCGCCGTCCGCCGCATGCCGCCTCCCTCGCGAGCCCTCAGCGTGCCACGCGGGAGGGCAGATCCGCCAGCACGACCGCATCGCCCGTGCGCGGGCCCGACGCGAGCACCCGATCGCCTTGCAGGATCGCGCTCTCCCCACGAAACGGCACGCCGCGCTCGATCCCCCACCGGTTCGCCGCCACCAGGGTGCTGGCCGCCCCATCCAGGCGCCATGCCCAGTAGTCCCAGACCGGCTCGCCCTGGTCGAGCCAGTTGGTGGGAAACGCGAGCACGTCGATCTGGGCCTCGCGCACCCAGGCCACGAAGGCCGGATCGTTGAGGTCCATGCAGATCCCCACCCCCATCCGACCAAAGGGCGTGTGGACCAAGGGGTAGTCGCCACACCCGGGTTCGGCCCACACCTCGTCCAGCGGGAACAGGAGCGTCTTGCGGTACACGAATCGCCGCGCCCCGGTGGGATCGAAGCCCCACGCGCTGTTGTAGAGGCGTTCGCCGTCGCGCTCAGGAAGCCCGGCGACGATCCAGGCGCTGTGGCGTCGGGCGATCGCCGCCAGGGCCTCGGCCGTCGGACCGTCGGCCGGCTCGGCGAAGGGCGCGACTTCGGCCGCCTCCGCGAACACGTACCCGGGGAGCGCCATCTCGGGCAGCACCACCAGATCGGCGTCGACCGCCGCCTGCTCGGTCAGCGCCAACAAGGCCGCTCGCGACCCCTCGACATCGGATCGGTCCGGCCGAAACTGGACCGCCGCGGCCCTCATCGGAGCGCCGAGGGACGCGAGCCCCCCGCTCCCGGCTGGACGTGCCACCGCCCCACGGTCAGACCTGCGCGTCGGGTTGCAGATCGGGGTGGGCCGCCTTGAACGCCGGGATCTCCGCGCAGCGCGCCTCGATCTCGACAAGCGCCGAGAGCGGCTGGAGGTCCACCCCGAACCGGCGCGCGTTGTACAGCTGCGGCACGAGGCACAGGTCCGCCACGCTCACCGCGTCGCCCACCAGGAACGCACCGGAGGCTCCCTGCGCTCGGGCCTGCACCGCCGCGAGGCCCTTGGCGATCACGTCCCGTCCCCAGGCGAGCTTGTCGCCCCCGAGGCCCTCGATCGCCTGGAGGATGCCGAGGTTCTGCAGGGGTTGTGTGCCCGCGTTGACGATCTCCGCCAGCTCGATCGCCCGAGCCCGTTCCCAGGGATCGGCCGGGTACAGGGCAGGCGTGGGCCAGGTCGCGTCGAGCCAGTCCAGGATCGCCATCGACTGGGTGAGCAGATGCACGCCTCCTGCCCCATCCGGCACCGCCAACACCGGCACCTGCGCCATGGGATTGCGGGCCCGGTGGGCCTCGCCGTGCTGCTCCCCCCCGTCGCGCACCAGGTGGACGGGCTCGATCCGGTGGGGCACGCCCTTGAGGTGCAGCCCGATCCGCACCCGCCAGCTCGCCGAGCTGCGCCAGTACGCGTACAGCGTCACGCTCACGCGGACACCACCGTCTGGGCGATGGTGCCGAACACGTTCACGCCCTCGGCGTCGCGCACCTCGATGCGCACGGTGTCGCCGGCCTGCATGAACCGGGTCTGCGGCGCGCCGGTGGCGAGGATGTCGCGCATGCGGCGCTCGGCGATGCAGGAGAAGCCGTTCGTCTCGTCCTCGTTCGCGATCGTGCCCGAGCCGAGCAACGTGCCCGCCCCGAACGCGCGGGTCTTGGTGATGTGCTGGACCAGATCGTGGAAGGAGAAGTGCATCTCCTCGCCCGCCTCGGCCTTGCCGACCTGCTCGTCGTTCCACCACACGTTCATCGGCAGGTGGACCCGGCCGTCCTGCCATGCGCTGCCCAGCTCGTCGGGCGTGACGGCGAACGGACCGAACGCGGACGCGGGCTTGGACACGAAGAAGCCGAAGCCCTTCTTGAGCTCGGGCGGGATCAGGTTGCGGAGGGTGATGTCGTTGCACAGGGTGACGAGCTTGACGTAGGGCGCGGCCTTGTCGGCGGTGGTGCCCTGGGGCGTGTCGCCCAGGATGCAGACGATCTCGGCTTCGAAGTCGAGCCCCCACGCCTCGTCGACCAGCGGGATGTCCTGGGTGGGCGCGAGGAGGTCGGAGCTGCCGCCCTGGTACACGAGGGGCTCGGTGCGCAGGGTCTCGGGCGGCTCGGCCCCGCGGGCCTTGCGGACCAGCACGATGTGGCTGATGAACGCGGAGCCGTCGACCCACTCGTACGCGCGCGGCAGCGGGGCATGGAGGGTGGCGATGTCGAGGGGCTCGCCCGGGATGCTGCCCGACTGCAGGGCCTCGAACCGGGCCTGGAGCGCCGGCTCGACCTCGTCCCACCGATCCAGGGCGTCCTGCATGGTGCGGGCGATGTCGGTGGCGTCGACGGCCACGGCGCCGTCGCGGCGCACGATGAGGAGGGCGCCGTCGCGGGTGCCGTCGTCACGGGTGGCGAGCTTCATTCGAACCTCCTGGGCGCCGGGGATGGACGTCGGCGCGCGGTCCCGGGCCGTAACCGGGCGGTGACGATCGCGGCGGGCCCGTGCGCACCCGATGTGGACGGGTCACCCATCCCCCCGGAGGTGCCCATGCACACGGCGTTCCCTTGGCCCTGCTCGGCCGCGTTCCTGGCCCTGTCCCTCCTCACGTCCTGCGCCAAGCAAGGTTCCCTCGCGCGCACCGATCGCTCGGTCACCATCCTGCACGCCAACGACACCTACCGAATCCTCGGCTTGCCCGAGGACGATCTCGGCGGCGTGGCGCGCCTGCGTACCCTGCGCACCCGCCTCGAAGCCGACGGCGCGGTGATCGTCACCCACGCCGGGGATCTGCTGGCGCCCAGCCTGCTGTCAAAAGACACCCACGGCGCCCACATGATCGACGCCCTCAACCACCTCGACGGCCAGGGCGACGCCTACGACGAGCGCCTCGTGATCACGGTGGGCAACCACGAGTTCGACCGGGGCGACTGCTCCGAGGGCCGCACGCTGGAAGGGATGCTCGACGACAGCGAGTTCGCGTGGGTCACCTCGAACGTCGTGTGGGGACCCAAGGCGGGATCCGGCTGCGACACCGTCGTCGCCTCGTCCAACACCTTCCCGCACCGGGTGATAGACGCCGGGGGGCTCCGGGTCGCGATCGTCAGCGCCTCCACCGGCAAGACCCACCCCGACTTCGTCCAGGACTTCCTCGATCCCCAGACCGTCCTCCGCGAGCAGGTGCCCGCCCTGCGCGCCGACGGTGCCGACGTCGTGATCGCCCTCACCCACCTCGGGGTCGACGAGGATCGGGCCTTGCTGGCCTCCCTCGGCGACGCCCGTCCCGACGTCCTGCTCGGGGGGCACGACCACGCCGCGATCTCCGAGCAGGTCGAGGGGACCTGGCTGCTCAAGGCCGACGCCGATCTGCTCAGCGCGCAGGTCGTCCGGATCACCCTCGCCAAGGACGGAACCCTGTCGGTCGCCCCGACCCTGGCCGCGCTCGACGCCTCCATCCCGCCAGACCCCGCCGTCGATCGCCTCGCCAAGGGCCACGTCGCCGCGTTCGACGCCCGGTGGTGTGGCGCGCGCGGGCTGGACAACGCGTGTCTGGATGCGGTCGTCGGGAAGACGGCCACGGTGTTCGACCTCGACGAGACCCATGTGCGCACCGTCGAGACCGGCGCCGCAGACTGGCTGGCCGACCTCGCCCTCGACGCCCACCGCACCGACGGCGCGCAGGTCGCGCTCCTCAACAGCGGCAGCCTTCGCCTCAACCGTCGCTTGCCGGCGGGCGCCACCCTCACCCGGCGTCACCTCGAGGAGTTGTTCCCCTTCCCCACGGACCTGCGCCTGGTCCACCTCACCGGCGCCCAGCTGTTGGAGGTCCTGACCCACAGCGTCCACGGCTGGACGGGATCGGGCCACTGGCTCCAGGTCGCCGGGATCCGCTTCACCCACGATCCGACCACCGCCTCCGTCCGCGACCTCGTGCAGGTCCTCGACGACGGGACGACGGCGCCGATCGCCCCCACAGACCGACTCATCGCGGTCGTCCCCCGGTACCTGGTCGATCCCACCCTCGGCGATCGCGACGGCTACACGATGCTCCTGCCCAGCGACGTCCTGTCCGGCGTCCAGACCACCCCGCTGCGCAAGCTCGTCGAGGCCGCCTTGGCCGGAGCAGGTGCCGACGGCATCCAAGCCACCAAGGACGGCCGGATCTGCAACACCCTCCACCAAGCGTGCCCAGCGCCGTAGCCATCAAACCCGGGGCGCACGCCAAACACCCAGGAGATCCCGGGCCGACACCACCGCGCCGCGACATCTTGCTCGTCCGGCCGTGGAGGACCGACGACGGGACGGCCGAGGGGCACGCTGGGATCGGCGTGCCAGGCAAGGAAGCGGGCCGAAGGCGTGGCAGCGCCACGTCCAACCCCTCCACACACGAGACCCTCCGGCCGTGGTCCCGTGGAGGACCGACGACAGAAGGGCCGAGGCACGCACCGACCAAGGCGCCAACATCCTCCGCAACCGATCGAGCGACCCATCGCGGAGGCTTGAGGCCCGGAGGCGCGAGCAGGCGAAGTCCAGGGCGTGCCAGGCAAGGAAGCGGGCCTCGACGTAGCAGAGCTACGTCGAGGCCCGCTGACGCCGCATGGCGCGTCTTGGACGCAGCATGCGACGTCGCCGGAGGGCCGAAAGCCGGAGCCTCCTAGAACCCCATGCCGCCCATGCCACCCATGCCGCCCATGCCGCCGTCACCGGCCGGCATCGCAGGCTTCTTCTCGGGGATCTCGGCGACCATGGCCTCGGTCGTGAGGAGCAGGCCGGAGACGGACGCCGCGTTGGTGAGCGCGCTGATCGTGACCTTGGTCGGGTCGATGACGCCGGCCTCGAACAGGTCCTGGTACTCGGCGGTGCGGGCGTTGTAGCCGAAGCCGCCCTCGCCCTCGAGCACCTTGGCCAGCACGACGGCGGGCTCCACACCGGCGTTGATCAGGATCTGGCGCAGCGGCGCCTCGATCGCCTGCTTGACCAGGCGGACGCCGAACTGCTGCTCGCCCGAGACCTCGACGCTGTCGAGCACCTTGCCCGCGCGCAGGAGGGCCACACCGCCGCCGGGCAGGATGCCCTGCTCGACCGCGGCCTTGGTCGCGTTGAGGGCGTCCTCGACGCGCGCCTTCTTCTCCTTCATCTCGACCTCGGTCGCAGCGCCGACCTTGATCACGCCCACGCCGCCAGACAGCTTGGCCAGGCGCTCCTGGAGCTTCTCGCGGTCGTAGTCGGAGGTGGTCTCCTCGATCTGCGCCTCGATCTGCTTGATGCGGGCCTTGATGCCGTCGTCGGCGCCGGCGCCGTCGACGATGGTGGTGTTCTCCTTGGAGATCACGACCTTCTTGGCCGAACCGAGCTGGTCGAGCGTGACGGTCTCGAGCTTGAGGCCGAGCTCCTCGGCGATCAGCTGGCCGCCGGTGAGCGTGGCGATGTCGCCGAGCATCTGCTTGCGGCGATCGCCGAAGCCGGGGGCCTTGACCGCCGCGACCTTGATCAGGTTGCGCAGCTTGTTGACCACGAGGGCCGCGAGCGCCTCGCCCTCGACATCCTCCGCGATGATCAGCAGCTCACGCTTCTTCTCCACGACCTTCTCGAGGACGGGGAGGAGGTCGCGCAGGTTGGCGATCTTCTTCTCGTGGATGAGGACGAGCGGCTCCTCGAGGACACACTCCATCCGGTCTCCGTCGGTGACGAAGTACGGGCTGAGGTACCCACGATCGAACTGCATACCCTCGACGACCTCGAGGGTGGTCTCGAAGCCCTTGTTCTCCTCGATGGTGATGACGCCGGTCTTGCCGACCTTGTCCATCGCCTCGGAGATCTTGGCGCCGATCTCGGTGTCGCCGTTGGCGGAGATGGTGCCGACCTGGGCGATCTCCTCGGCGTTGGTCACCGGACGGGACAGGGCGGTGAGCTCGGTGGCGATGGCCGCGACGGCCGCGTCGATTCCACGCTTGAGATCCGTGGGCGAGTGGCCGGCCGCGACGAGCTTGGAGCCGTGGCGGAAGATGGCCTGCGCGAGCACGGTGGCGGTGGTGGTGCCGTCGCCGGCGACGTCGGAGGTCTTGGACGCGACCTCCTTGACCATCTGCGCGCCCATGTTCTCGAACTTGTCCTCAAGCTCGACTTCCTTGGCGACGGTCACGCCGTCCTTGGTGACGACGGGGGCGCCCCACGACTTCTCGATGACCACGTTCCGACCACGCGGGCCGAGGGTGACCTTGACGGCGTTGGCGAGGGCGTCGACGCCCGCGAGCACCTTGTTGCGGGCTTCGACGTCGAAGACGATGTCCTTGGCTGCCATGATGTCCTCCGTGGCGCGTTTCTCGCGCCTAGGGATGGGAAAGGGAATGGGGGCCGACCGCACAGGCGGCGGCCCGGTTCAGGGTTCTCGGGCTCAGGCCTCGACGACACCGAGCAGGTCGGACTCCTTGAGGACGAGGCGATCTTCGCCGTCGACCTTGATCTCGGAGCCGGCGTAGCGGGCGAACACGACGCGGTCGCCCTCCTTGACGGCGAGGGGCTCGAGCTCGCCGTCCTGGCGGAGGCGACCGTGGCCCACGGCGAGGATCACGCCCTCGGAGGGCTTGTCCTGCGCGGAGTCGGGGAGGAACAGGCCGCCCTTGCTGCGGGTCTCAGCCTCGATGCGCTTGACGAGCACGCGATCGTACAGGGGTCGCACGTTCATGGGAGTCTCCATTGCGATGGCCGGATGGGTGTGCTTGGATCCGGATGTGACGACAAGGTTTCAGTCCGACGACGGATGGGTCGCGTCCCGTGGATTCCCGCGCAAAGGGCAGGTTGCCCCTGGCGCGGCCCCCGGGTCCTTGAACAGGACCGCAGCGGCGAGGAGCCACACGACACGGGACACCCCGTTCGCGGCGCTTGCCTACGCACCCCCGATCCCCCGTCAACCCCTCCAGGCCACCCCGTCGATCCACGGCGGACAGGCTCTGATCTCCCGGCGTGCCCACCCCCTCGTGGGGGCCCGGCCACCGCCGCGGAGCGGAGGAGACACCCCATGACCCGCACCCTCGACACCCACCGAGAGCTGTTCGGCTTCTTCCACGAGCGCCTGACCCTCGCCCGTGGCGACGACGGCATCGATCTGACCGACGACGCCGCGATGTACCTGGCCCAGATGCTCGCCGACCGGGCCCGCCTCGACCGGGACGCCCCCGAGGCCGACACACTGGCCGAGCTGCACCTGCGCCACGCGGACGCCACCCCCGCAGTGCAGGTCCGTGCGTACCGGGAGTTGGGAGACCGCGCGATGCTGGAGCTCGCGCTGTTCGAGGGCCGGATCGATCGCTCGGTCGTGGGGCGCTCCTACTATGAGGACATGGGGTCCGCGGCGTACGCGCGCCTCGACCAGGTGATGACCCGTTGGTTCGCGGACGCGTTCGGGACGGTGTTCCGAGAGCTGGCCGAGCGCTTCCGCGACGGCGTCGCCCTGATCCGATCCGCGCGCCATGGGTGTGCGGACGGCGAGTCTATCCAGGACCTGCTCGCGCGTTGGGAGCACACCCCCACCCCCCATGTGGCACGCCTGCTCTGGGACCGAGGAATCCTGATCGGCCGACCCTCCGGATCCGGCGGCACCCCGGGTTGACATCGCCCCGCGCGCGGGCATAGACGGCCGGGTCGTCCGACCCCCGGACCCGACCCGGACCCGGGCAAGCTGCCCGCCGGTCCCGTCCCGTGTCCGGCCGCCACGCATGGAGGTTCCCCATGGCCCGCATCACCGTCGAGGACTGCCTCGAGCGGCTCCCGAACCGCTTCTCCCTCGTCCTCGCCACCGCCGAGCGCACCAAGCAGCTCCTGCGAGACAGCCAGCCCCTGGTCTCCAACGAGGAGAAGAACAAGGAGGTCGTCATGGCCCTGCGCGAGATCGCCGCAGGCCGCGTGAACGTCGACGACTCCGAGGTCACGGCCCACGACGAGTGGCTGCCCGAGCGTGGCGAGCCGGCCTTCGCCGCCTCCGTCGACGACGAGCTGCCCCCCGAGGCCGACGAGCTGCCCCCCGAGGCCGACGAGCTGCCCCCCGAGGCCTGAGCCCCGGAACCCCCCCGCGCCCTGGGGGTCCAAGGACCCTCCGGTGACGCCCGGACCGGGCCACCCGCCCTTCGTCCGTCCCCTCCTCCGCACATCCTGGAGCCCCCATGAGCATCCTCGACACCGTCGACGACATCCGCTTCGACACCCGGGTGATGGAGCACGCCCTCCGTCGCGGCAAGATCACCCGCGAGGAGATCGCCACCCACCTCGCCGAGCTCCCCGATGAGGCGGGCGAGGGCCAGGAGAGCGTGGTGCCGTTCACCACGCCGTACGCCGATCGCCTCGAGCGCGAAGGCGGCGAGTAAGCCTCCTTCTCCTGGGGCCCGACCGTGGGCCCCTCCGCACGCGGTGTGCACCGGGGAGCCTGCACCTCCCTCCCCGTGAGCCCCATGCGGTGAAGATCCCGCGCCTCGACCCGTCCCATGAGCGTCCCCAAGCAGGACGCACCCGGCCGCCGCCGGGAGGACGAGGAGGCGCTCATGAACAGCACGATCGACGGATTCGACGACCGCGCCCTGGCGGAGCTTGCCCGCCGAGACCGGCAAGCCGCGATGACCCGGGTGTGGACCGACCACCAGGGTCGCCTCCGGCGGCGCGCGCGCGCCATCGTCCACGATGAGGACCTCGCGTTCGACGCGGTGCAGGAGGTGTTCGTCCGGGCGTGGAACGAGCCCCGCTTCTTCGACGAGGGATTTCGCCGGGGTGCGTGGCTGTACCGGGTCACGACCAACCTGTGCTTCAACCGCGTCCGAGATCGTCGGCGCCGCCAGGACATCCTCGCGGCCCGACCGCCCAAGGAGCCCGCTCCCCCGACGCAGGCCGACGCCGTCCTCGACGCGGAGCGCGGGCAGGTACTCGCCCACGCGATGGGCGGGCTCACCGAGGACCACCGCACCATCCTCACGGAGCGCTACGTCCACGATCGGTCGTACAAGGAGATCGCCGAGGTCCTCGGACTCAAACTGGGCACCGTGATGAGCCGTCTCGCACGCGCCCGGGCCGCCCTTGCCGACCATCTCCCCGACCACCTGGTCGCCGAGCTGTGACGCGGACCGCCACGACCCCGTTGGGCACAGACTCGGGTCGTGGTACACCTTGCCCGACGGCGGCCGTGGGCCCCGGGTGGAGGATCGCGTGGAGGCATCGGACACGCTCAGGAGCCTGCTCGCGCTGTCGGACCGGCACGCGACAGGCCGCTTGGCGGTGGACGAGAACAAGGAGACTGT
>JAUHWK010000040.1 GCA_030424555.1 bacterium
TGCCGTCGTCGATGTAGGCCGGATTGACTTCGAACTGCACCAGCGCGCGATCCAAAAGCTGAAGAGCGGAACGCCTCTTACTGCCGCCGAAAAAGTCCTGAATGCCGGTCATGAGGAACACACTGCACGTTCAAGCTGAATTGAAGTAAGATACGCTGACCTGACGTATTTCGCGAGGTCTTGTCGTGCGCGCATCGCCACCGAAAACCGAATCCGGCGCGCCGCAGTTGCCGCAAAAGCAGACCTGCGGCAAGTGCGATGCCGAGTTTCGCTGGGAGCCCAGCAACCCGCTTATGAAGGGCTCGCCGCTTGTGGCGCGTCTTTCCAAGCCGTCAGAGACCTGCGATTGCGGATACGGCAACGCGCCGCCGCCGTTAGAGCTTTAGGCTCGAAACCGTTCCAGTTCCAATCCTTCGAGATCAATCTCGGGTGTGCGGCCGTTTAAAAGATCCGCGATCACGCGTGCCGACCCGCAAGCCATGGTCCAGCCGAGCGTGCCGTGTCCGGTATTGAGGAACAGATTTTCGTAGGGCGATTTGCCCAAGATGGGAACAGAGTCGGGCGTCGCCGGACGCAGGCCGCACCATGCGTTTATTTCCCGGTAGGACGAGGCATCCGGAAACAGGCTTTTGACGTTGCGAACTAAAGGATCGACCCGTACGGGATCAAGACTTGTGTCCCAGCCCGTGAGTTCCGCGGTGCCTGCCACACGCAGCCTATTTCCAAGGCGTGAGAACACCATGAAGCGTGTTTCGTCGGTGATGCTGATGGTTGGCGCGGCGTCCGCGTTCTCGATCTCCGCCGTTATGGAATAGCCTTTGGCGGGATAGATCGGTAGGTGCACGCCCAAATCACGGGCGAGATGGGGGCTATAACTGCCCAACGCCAACACGACGGCGTCCGGTTTTTCATCACCCTGATCGGTCACGATGCGCGTGAGGCGCTGTCCTTCATGGTCCAGTTGGCGAAGGTTCACGCCATAGCGGAACCGCGGGGCGCGCGCGACGGCCAGTTCGGCCAGGCGTTCGGCAAACAAGCGCGCGTCACCGCTTTCGTCGTCAGGACTCATGAGACCGCCGGCGATATCGCCGTTTTTGACAGCCGGTAAAAGCGCGGGTTCGATCCTGGCGCAGTCTTCGGCGGTCAAGATATCTTGTGGCAGGCCGAGGTTGGCGAGTTGCGCGGCCGTGTCGCGGCCGTGCCCAAATTCGTCGGCCGTACGGTAGATGTGCAAAATGCCTTGGATCTGCTGGTCGTACTGAATGTTCGTATGTTGGCGAAGCGCTTTGAGCACATCGCGGCTGTAGAGCGCGATCCGCAAAGTCCGGTCCATATTGGTGCGCACCCGCGCCGACGTGCAGTTGCGTAGGAAGCGCATGCCCCATGACCATAGCGCCGGATCCCATCGCCATGGTTTGAAGAGCAGCGGGGCATCCGGTTGAAACATCCAAAGAAAGGCTTGCCACGGCACATCGGGCGCGGCCCAAGGCTTCGCGTGGCACGCCGAAATCTGTGCACCGTTGGCAAAGCTGGTTTCAAGGCCGGCGCCCTTTTGACGCTCAAGGACCACCACGTCATGACCGTCTGCAGCCAGAAAATATGCGGTCGCGGTGCCGACAACACCCGCGCCCAAAACAGCAACTTTCATCGTCTCATACTCATATTGAGCCTATAGACTGTCGTATCACGCCGGCGCGCCAGTTCCAAAGTGCCGCCGCTGGGTGAAGCGTTGTGTATGAGGGAGATTTATGACGCCGTCCGGTGAAATCCAGTCTTCCGGAATTCCTGCGTCGTGCGCTGTGTTGTCGGTCGCAGAGGCCTACGCCGCCGATCAGGCGGCGGCGCGCGCGGGTGTGGAGACGCTGACGCTGATGGAAAAGGCGGGGACGGCCGTCGCCCGCGCCGTGCAAGCGCGTTGGCCTGCGCGCCCCATCGCGATCTTATGCGGTCCCGGCAATAACGGGGGCGATGGTTTTGTGGCGGCACGCGTGCTGGCGCAGGCTGGTTGGCCGGTGCGCGTGTTTCTTGCGGGCGCCGTTGAAGACCTGCGCGGCGATGCCGCCGCCAACGCGCGGCGTTGGCAGGGTCGTGGAGAAACGCATCCGCTGACACCGGGCTGTTTGGACGACAGACCGGCGGTTGTTGACGCTTTGTTCGGCGCCGGCTTGACGCGGTCGCTGACGGGCGCGGCCCGGACCGTGATTGAAGAGATCAATGCACACGACCTTCCATGCATTGCGGTTGATTTGCCGAGCGGGGTAAACGGGGATAGCGGATGCGTGGTGGGCGCGGATGAGGGCGTTGCGCCGCGCTGTGTCGCAACGGTCACGTTCTTCCGCCCGAAACCCGCTCACTTTCTCTATCCCGCGCGCGCGTTTTGCGGCGAACTGATCGTCGCCGATATCGGTATTCCCGATAGCGTGCTCGACGATCTTCGGCCCCGTACCGCACACAACGTGCCCGGCCTATGGATTTTGCCGACTCCGCATTGGAGTGATCACAAATATAGCCGCGGTTACGCCGTCGTCTTCGGCGGGGCCGATATGACCGGTGCCGCGCGTCTGGCGGCGCGGGCCGCGCGCCGGATGGGTGCGGGCCTGCTACGGCTTGTCGTCCCGGTTGGCGCGGAAGGACCTTACAGCGCCGACGCGCCGGGGGCGTTCGTCGAGGGAATCGGTCCGGACGCGGACATAGGCGCGATTCTGGCCGACCCGCGCCGCAACGGGGTGCTGATCGGGCCGGGCCTCGGCGCAGGTCCCAAAACTCGCGCTTGGGTGCTGGAGGTGCTGGCCGCGGGGCGCGCGACGGTTCTGGACGCCGACGCGCTGACCAGTTTTGCGGACGATCCGATCACATTGTTTACAGCCATCCGGGCTGCTCATGGTCCCGTTGTCCTGACCCCACACGACGGTGAATTTTCTAGAATTTTCAGTGATATAGCGGGTTCGCGGCTTGTCCGCGCCCGGGTGGCGGCCGCGGAATCCGGGGCGACGGTGGTCCTCAAGGGGGCAGATACGGTCGCGGCCGCGCCCGATGTACACGCCGCTATCGCCTCCAATGCCCCACCCTGGTTGGCAACGGGCGGGTCCGGCGACGTACTGGCGGGGGCGATTTTAGGCCTTCTGGTTCAGGGTATGCCGGCCTGGCAGGCTGCCTGTGCGGCGGTTTGGCTCCATGGCGCGGCCGGTCACCGGTTGGGGCGGGGCCTGATCGCTGAAGATCTGCCTGAAACGCTCGCCCAGGTCGTGAAAACGCCATAACCGCCGGAAATGGGCGGCAGACATGCCGTAGGGCTTGATCCCACCGGGGGTTCTTGGCTATCTACCGCATCCTTTTTCGAGGTGCGGCGTCCTGGCCCTAGGGCCCCAGGGAGGTTCGCGCTCGCGACCTTCGGCGGGTGTGGTGAAACTGGTAGACACGCGAGGTTTAGGTCCTCGTGTCCGTGAGGACGTAGGGGTTCAAGTCCCTTCACCCGCACCAAACGAAGCGATTTTAAAAGGTACAGACGTAGGCGCGGCGGTCGCGCCGACAGGAAACAAGATTAACGGGATTGCGGACTCTCCATGCAAGTCATTGAAAAGCCGGCCGACGGCCTGAAGCGTGCGTTTAACGTCGTGGTGCCCACGTCGGCCATTGAAGAACGGGTGATGTCTCGCCTGACCGAAGTCGGTCAGCAGGTGCGGCTGCCGGGGTTCCGTCCGGGTAAAGTCCCCATGAACCTTCTGCGCAAGCGCTTCGGCGAAGCCGTGCGCGGCGAAATCCTGGAAAAGACCATCGATGAGTCGACTCAGGCGGCCTTGATGGAAAAGGCGCTGAAGCCGGCCGTACAGCCGCGCGTCGAACTGGTGAAGTTCGAGGAAGGCGAAGATTTGGAGTTTTCCGTTCAGCTGGAAGTTCTGCCTGAAATCACCGCCGAGGTCGGCGCCATCGAGCTGACCCGCCCGACCGCGGATGTGGGCGACGAAGAAATGGAGAAGGCGCTGGAAGGCGTGTGCCGCGCCAAGGCGACCCAAGAGAAGGCTGACCGCGCCGCGCAGAAGGGCGACATTGTTGTCGCCGACTTCGTTGGTCGCATTGATGGTGAAGCTTTCCAGGGCGGCACCATGCAGGACGCTTCGATCGAAATCGGAAGCGGCAATTTCATTCCCGGGTTTGAAGATCAACTGATCGGCGCAGCCGCGGGCGATTCCCGTCAGGTGAAAGTGACCTTCCCGGAGGACTACCCGAATGCCCCGAACTTGGCCGGCAAGCCGGCAGAGTTTGAAGTCACGGTGAAGGAAGTGCGGGAGTTGAAGATTCCCGAGCTGAACGACGATCTGGCGCGCAGCATCGGCGACGCCGATGTGGAAGGGCTGAAGAAGCGTCTGCACGACTACTTGAAGCAAAATCACGACTCTGCATCGCGTCAGCGCATGAAGCGTCAATTGCTGGACAAGCTTGCTGAATCGCATGCTTTCCCGGTGCCGCAGGGCTTGGTCGACATCGAATTCGAATCCATCTGGCGTCAGATGGAACAGATGACGCGCGGTGGACAGGTCGATCCGGAAGATGAGGGGAAGACCGAAGAGCAACTGAAGGACGAATATCGTTCCATTGCCGAGCGCCGCGTGCGTTTGGGCTTGCTCTTGTCCGACATCGGGCAGCGCGCGGGCGTTGTCGTGTCTGCGCCTCCTGGGATCCCGGCGGCACCTCGGCGGGGTCCCATGGTGATCGCGTCGGATAGGACCTCGTAGGAGGACGCTCCCGATGGACGGTCACCCCCGAGAAGACGCCGTCGAGGCCCCGCGGTCGGTGCCGCTGCGTGTCCTGATGGTGCTCTGGCCCCTGCTGTTGGTGGGGGGCTGGGCCTCGCTGGCGGGCCAGTGGGACGACCTGTACGGGGCCGAGGGCCTGTTCCCGCTGGCGGAGGTCGCCCGCGGCGGGTGGTGGTGGCACGCGCTGTCGGTGCTGTCGTGGTGGCCCTCGTCGGGGCTGGCCTGGGGCCTGATGGCCCTGGGGACCCTCGCGAGCGTGGCCTCCTGGGTGCCTCGGTGGCGCAGTGCGGCGTGGGCGATCGTGGCGGCGTGCCTGTGGCAGCTGTCGATCGCTGGCGGTCCCGTGCTGGCGATGCCGGGCGACGTGCTGGTGTTGCACGGCACGGTGGCGCTCGCGATCGCGGCGCACCCAGGCGCGCACCGGTGGGGCGTCGCGCTGCTGTGGGTGATCGTCGCCAAGCTGTACGCCGAGGCGGGGCTCGCCAAGCTCGCGTACGAGGGGTCGGGGGGGATCGAGGGGTGGCTGTGGCATCCGGCGCCGCCCCGGATCTTCGAGCTCGCCTTTGCGCCGGGGGTGCTGGCGCGCTGGTGGTCCTCGGTGCTGTCGGACGACCTGCTGCGGTGGGGCGGGACCCTGGCGGTCGGCGCCCAGCTGCTGGGGGCCATCGCGGTGCTGGCCGGCCGCACCCCGCGTCGGATCGCGGGGGTCGTGTTCGTCGGATTCCAGGGGTTCTTGATCAGCGGCACGAACTTCGGGTGGCTCGGGTGGGCGTCCCTGCTGCTGGCGCTGGCCTTGTTCGACGGCGGTCCGTGGCCGTCCTGGGCCCTCGGGCGCCGCGCGGCACACATCGGCGCGGGCGCCTTGGTGGGGTTCTCGGTGGTGAGTGCCTTGCAGATCGGCGCAGAGCTCACCGGCGTGGGGCGGCCCATCGCGCAGGCCGCCTACGGGTCGCGGGCGGCGTACCGCTACGCGATGTTCCTGGCGATGCCGCCGGGTCGGCTGGACTGGACCTGGTGGGTGGCCGCGCCCGGTGCAGCGCCCGCGCCGGTGCGGATGCCGGGCCAGGTCGACCCCGAGAGGTCCGGGGGGCGTGCCCTCGGGGTGCACCACCCCCGCTTGGCGACCGTCGCGTGGATGAGCAGCAACTTCGAGGGCATGGGCGTGTCGGGGATCGCGGAGGGGTTTGCGCACCCTGAGGGCCTCCAGGGCGATCCGGAGGCGCCACGCCGCGCGGTGGCCGAAGCCCGGGCGTACGCGCGGTGGGTCTGTGCCCGCGCCCCCGCGCAGAGTCGCGTGTCGCTGGCGATCGACGCCCTGTCGCTGGCCCCGTCGGGGGACGCGTGGTGGACGGTTCGCCCCGTGGCCCGAAGCCAGCCCGTGGCCTGTGAGGACGTGGCGGAGGCCGCTTCGCCGTGGATCGAGGTCCGCCGCGAGGACGCCGGATCGTACCGGTAGGACGGACGGACACGCCGAAGGCCGTGTGCCCGGCGCCGCGGTGGCCAATGGGGGGAGGATCCGGCATAGTGACGGGGCCGGCTCGCCGTCTTGCGGGCGCCGACGCCCTGCCCACGCACCCGAAGGGGACGCCATGACCACGCGCAACCTGGCCCCGATGGCGCCGTCGGCCTGGCGGGTGTGGATGGTCCGGGGGCTGCTGCTCGTGAGCGCCGGATCGGCGTGGGCGATCAGCCACCGACCGTTCGCGGGTCCAGACGGCGGTCTGCGGGTGCGCGAGGTGACGTCCGACGTGGGCATCGACTTCGTCCACCGCCGCCCCGATCTGCACCCGTCCCTGCGCCCGATCGCCCCCCAGCTTCCGGCCACCGGAGCGGGCGTGAGCGTGTTCGACCTCGAGGGCGACGGCGACATGGACCTGTACGCGGTGACCAGCCTCCAGGACGCGCCCAACGCGCTGTACGTCAACGACGGCACCGGGCACTTCGTGGACCAGGCGGCGGCGCGGGGGGCCGTGGGCGCCAACGCCACGGGACGGCATGCGGCGATGGGATCGCTGTGGGCGGACCTGGATGCCGACGGCGACGTGGACGGCATCCTGTACGGGTTCGGGGAGCAGATCCTCCTGCGTCAGGCCGAAGACGGCACGTTCGCCGAAGATCCGGAGGCGGGCCTTCCCTCTTGGATGAACGCGGCCTGCGCCACCCTGATCGACCACGACCGCGACGGCGATCTGGACCTCTTCCTCGGCGGATACTTTCCCGGCGGGCTCGACCTGTGGGCGCCCGGCACCACGGTGGTCATGCACGAGGACGGGGAGGACGCCCACAACGGCGGGCGCGACGTGCTGCTCCGCAACGACGGGGGACGCTTCACCGACGTGACCGAGGCGGCAGGCCTGCACGGCACGCGCTGGACCTACGGGTGCAGCGTGGCGGATCTCGACGACGACGGCTGGCCCGACCTGTATCTGGCGCTCGACTGGGCGGGCGAGGCGGCGTGGCGCAACGATCATGGCCGGTTCGTCCCCATGGAGGACATCGGCTTGAGTCGCCGTGCGAAGGCCGGGATGAACGTGGCGTTCGGGGACATCCACAACGACGACCAGCTCGCGGTGTACGTCACGAACGTGGTGGCGCCAGGGTGGGTGGTCCAGGGCAACAACCTGCGGGTGAACCGGATCGCCGACGGGCGCGGAATGCCCAACGAGGCAACCCCGCCGGTCGACGGGTGTGGCTACGCCTGGGGCGCGACCTTTGGTGATCTGGATCTGGACGGCAAGCTCGATCTGCTCGTCACCAACGGCCACACGACCGCCGATCCCGATGGGGACTACTGGTACGACTTCGCCCGGGTCCACGCCGGCAACGCCGGCATCATGCAGGACGTCGCCCACTGGACCCCGTGGGGGGACCGGTCGATGTCGGGGTTCGAGCGCTCCTGCCTGTTCCGCAACCTGGGCGAGGGACAGTTCGTGGACGTGGCGGCCCAAGCGGGGCTGGACGATCTGGACGACGGTCGGAGCGTGGCGATGTCGGACCTCGACGGGGACGGCCTGCTGGACGTGGTGGTCGCCAACCAGCACGGGCCGCTGCGCGTGTACCGCAACACGAGCGAGGTGCCGGACCACCACTGGATCGGGCTCGCGCTCCGCGGAGGGCCCGGAAACCCCACGGGCGTGGGGGCCACGGTGCGGGTGCGGTGGGACGGCCAGGTCCAGCGCCATGTGGTGACGGCGGGCGGCGGCATGTCCACCCAGGATGATCCGCGCGTGGTGGTGGGCCTCGGCGGGGCCCGTCGGGTCGACGGCATCGAGATCACCTGGCCCGATGGGTCGTCTCAGGCGCTCGGGCGGCTTGCGGTGGACCGGATGCACACGGTGGTGAAGCGGTGACGCCGACCTCCACCTCACCGGCGCCGTCGGCCTCGGCGGTCGTCCCCAGCTCCTCGTCCCTGATCTCCCGGGTGACGCCAGCGCATCTGGTGTCGGGCCTGATCACCCTCACGTTCGTGCTCGCGGAGTGGCAGTTCCACCTGGTGGACGGCCCGATGCGGATGGTCGTCGCCCTCGGCGGCTGCGTGGCGGTGGAGTGGGCGCTGGGCTGGGCGGTGCTCGGGCGCCGGGTCCCGCTGCTGAGCGCGTGGATCTCCGGCACCAGCCTCACGGCCTTGGTGCGGCCCCACGGCGAGGCGCTGTGGCCGTACGTCCTCGGCGCGATCCTCGCGATCGGGAGCAAGTACGGCCTGCGCTACCGGGGCGGGCACCTGTGGAACCCCACGAACTTCGCCGTGTGCTTGCTGCTGCTGGTGGCGGCCCCCGAGATCAGCGTCCTGAGCGATCAGTGGGGGAACACCTGGATCGTCAACGCCGTGGTGTGGGCGTTCGGGCTGCTGGTCGTGATGCGGGCCGGGGTGCTGCACATCACGATCGCGTGGGTGGCGTCCTTTGTCGTGTTCGCCTGGATGCGGGCGACCGCACTGGACCTGTCGCTGGCGGGCGAGCTCGCGCCGCTCACGGGGCCCATGTACCAGCTGATGGCGTTCTTCATGATGACGGACCCGAAGACCACCGTGTCGACGCGCTGGGGACAGGTGGCGGTGGCGATCGCGATCGCGGCGGTGGAGGCGGGGATGCGGACCGGCTTGTCGCTGGGGTGGGACGTGCTCGACCCGATCGCGCCCGCGCCCGCGCTGTTCGCCCTCACCGTGGTGGGGCCGACCGCGCTGATCCTGGACCGTCGCCGGGAATCGGCCGGGTGACGTAGTACAGGCTCTCGGCCGGGTGCGGGCCGTCCAGCCACGAGGCGTACGAGGGCCGGAGCACCAGGCCGCGGGCGGACGCTTCCGCGGACAGAGACGCGAACGCGGCCGTGGTGCGGGGGTCGAGTGCGGGCAAGCCGTGAAGGTGGGCGTGCAGGGTGACGTCCACGGTCTCGGCCCCCCGGCCTCGGACGGTGACGACCAGGCGTCCGATGCGGTGGTCGCCGAGGTGGCCGGTGACGGCCCGCAGGCGCGCGCGGAGCCGGGGCCGGTCGGCGACCGCGAGCAGCCGATCGGCCTCCGCCACGGTGTCGCACGACAGGTACAGCTTGCCGGCGGCCGCGCCGTCGTCGCGCAGGTCGAGGGCGAGGAAGGCGGGGTGGCGGCCTGCCTCGTCCAGGCGCGCGGAGGTCCACCCCGCGTCCACCCGGGCCTGGGACAGCACCGCGCGGCACACGTCGGCGAAGTCGGCGACCGGTCGCCCGGCAGGGCGCATCACGTACAGCTTGCCGCGCGCGACGGCGGCGCCCAGGTCGAGGCCGAGGAGCAGGTCCAGGTCGGGTCGGTCGCGGCGGAGGAGATCGGCGAGCCGACGCAGGCGAGGGGGGGAGGCCGGGGCGAGCGAGGACAGCGCCTGGGACAGCCCGCTGGGGGCGACGCGGGGGGTGTCCACCGGCACCATCACGCGGGCGGTGTCGATCGCACCCGAGTCCAGCCCGACGCGCACGCTCCACTCGGCACCCCACCACCGACGCAGGGCGGATCGGGTGTCGGGGGCGGGCTCCTCGTACACGGGGCGCACGGGGATGGTGCGCAGGGCCTCGGCGGCGTCGTCGGCGCCAGGGGCCACGACCGAGAGCCAGGTGCGGAGCGGGTCGCTCACGGGGCGAACAGCGGATGGGTGGGGTTGAGCAGGCCGTCGGGATCCAGCGCGGCCTTGATCGCCCGCATCAGGGCGGTGTGACCGGGATCGCGCGCGTCGAGCACCCCAGGGGGCCAGGCGTGTCCAGGGCGGTAGGGGACGACGGGCATCGCCGCGAGCGCGGACAGCCACCGGGTCTGGTGGGCGCGGCAGGCGCCGTCGTCGGCGTCTCGGCGGACGGTGGTGTGCAGGCCGAGGTTCACGAAGCAGGGGGCCAGGTACAGCGCGCTGCGCACCATGATCGGGTCGAGCGCGAGCACCTCGTGGGCCTGGTTGTCGGCCATCCGCAGCAGCCCATCCACGCGCTCCCACGGGCCGTTGACGTCCAGGCCGATCAGCCGCATCGCCTCCAGGAACAGGTCGTGGCTGCCGATCGGGCCCTGCCAGCGGGGGTCGTCGGGGGGCTCGGCGCCGGACCGTGCGGACGGATCCTCGGGTGCGACGTGGAGCCCCCGGGCGCCGGCCGCGTGCAGCGCCTCGACCAGGCGGTCGGCGCGGCGCTGGGCGTCGTCGGGGCTGTGGGGACTGACGGCCCAGGCGGTGAGGGACCACGGCGTGGTCGCGGGCTGCTGGCCGCGGGCGGGCTCCACCTCGCGCAGGATCCGCACGGTGTCGCCGGCCCCCGCCGCGAGCCAGGCGCGGGCGGCGGGAAGGATGGGGGCCGGGTGGTCCAGGGTGGCGTCGATCCGCACCATGCGGCCCGCGGCCGGGACGCGCAGGTGGACCTCGGTGATCAGGCCGAGCGTGCCCTCGCTGCCGAGGAACAGGCCCGTGGTGTCGGGCAGGCCATCGCGGAGGAACGGTGACAGGCCGAGGGCGTGGGCGGTGCCGGTGCGCAGGACCTCGCCGGTGCCGGTGACGACCGTGAGGCCGGTGAGCGCGCGGTCGATGCCGCCGGCTCCCATGCCCATCCCGCTGGTGAGGCCGCTGGCGACCATGGCGCCCAGGCTGGTCTCGCCGAAGGCGTCGGGGTGGACGGGCAGGCGCAGCCCCTGGCGTCGGAGCCAGCCATCGAGCGGACGAACGGGCTCGCCGGCCCCGGCGCTCAGCACGCCGTCGTCGAGCGTGCGGCCGCGCAGCCGGTCCGTGGACACGGCGATCGCGCCCTCGAGGTGCAGGGGTCCCCAATACGCGGTGCGCTTGCCGACGCCCACGACCGGCACGCCGTGGGCCCGGGCGATGCGGACGATGGCCTGGACCTGGGCGGTGTCGACCGGCGCGACGATCGCCGCGGGCGCGCCGAGGGGGAACGCGCTGATGTCGGTGGTCGGCGGGCAGGGGGCGGACACGGCCTGCGCCCCAAGGGCCTCGCGGAGGGCGTCGGACAGGCTCACGCGGCGCCTTCCCCGGCGCGGGGCGTCCGGGCCGCCAGCCCACGGTCCACGAGCGACTGGGCGACCCACCGGGCGTACCGGGTGAGTGCGGGGCGGTGCTGGGCGGGGATGTTCCGTGCGTCGGCCATGCGGTCGCACGCCTCGGCCAGGGTGCGGTGCCCGTCCAGCTGGTCGAACAGCGGGCGCATCGCAGGGGGGATCTGCATCCGGCGCAGGCGGCGCGCGCCCTCGTGGTCGTCCACCGCCACCTCCACGCGCAGCGACGGGGCCAGGCGTCCTTCGCCGTCCAGCGGGACCGCGCTGTCCGCCCACGTCACCGGTCCGAGCAAGGCCACCACGTCGTCGTCCCCGACCGTGTCGCGGGAGGGGTCCCGCGAGGCCGAGGGTTGCACGAACCGGGAGAACAGGTCGAGGAAGAACACGTCGTCGAAGAAGGACCCGGGCTCCCGCCACACGCTGCCGTGGGCGGCGAACCCGGTGGCGAAGGCGAGGAAGGCCTCCCGGTCGGACTCGACGCGGGGAAAGGCCGTGTCGGCGACGAGGTCGCGGGCGTGCGCCCACCAGTCGTCGGGGGCGTGGTTGAACCGGTAGAAGAAGTAGGTCAGCTCGCGGAAGGCGCGCAGGGTGTCGCGGACCTGGTGCTCGTAGGCGGCGAGGGCGCGGGTCTCGTCCATCCCGTCGTCGAGCACGGTGCGCAGCGCGTAGGCGAGGAAGCGCGCGAAGCTCTGGCCCAGGAAGCATCCGACGCTGAGGATGGGGTCGACGAAGCCCGCGGCGTCGCCCACCCGGATCAGCCCGGGCTGGACGATGCTACGGCTGGTGTAGGAGAAGTCGGAGGTGACGCGCACGAGCCGATCCTGGGGCCCGGGGACCATCGTGGCGTCCTCCAGGATGTGCGACAGGTGCGGGGAGTCGGCGATCGCCTGGCGGACGAAGGCCTCCGGATCGACGCCGCGCATCGCCTTCTTGTGCTCGACGCTGGTGACGACACCCACGCTGACGAGGTCTTCGGCGACGGGGAACACCCAACTCCAGCCGTGGGGGTGGGCGACGATGAAGGCGCGGGAGGCGGCGAGGGTGCCGTTGTACTCGGGCGCGAGGCGGGCGCCGGTCCAGTAGGTGCCGTGGGCGACGTTGCGCAGGATCGGGTCGAGCGCGCGGTCGGACAGGCTGCCCTCGAGCCCTTGCTGGCCGGTGGCGTCGATCACGTAGCGGGCGTGGAGGGTGCGGCCGTCGCCGGTGTGGACGCCGGTGACCCGGCCGGTGTCGTCGCGGACCAGGCGGTCGACCCCGACCGCTTGCTCGACGGTGGCGCCCAGCGTGGCGGCGTGGTCGAGCAGGACCTCGTCGTAGCGGGCGCGGTCCACGTGCCAGGACCAGGTGGTCTGGACCGTCCCCATGCCGGTGTCGACCGTGCGCACGCGCTCCATCTCGCCGAACAGCATGTGCCAGGGGGTGTCGCCGTCGCCCCACACGAAGCTCGCGCCCAGCTTGCGGACGAACCCGGCGGACTCCATCCGGTCGTACACGCCCAGCTCGCCCAGGGTGCGGTTGAGCTCCGTGACCATGGTCTCGCCCACGTGAAAACGGGGGAACCGGGCCTTCTCGAGGACGAGGACCCGGCTGTGGGGGCGGTGGCGCAGGAGCATCCCCGCGGCGGTCGAGCCGGCCGGGCCTCCTCCGATCACAATCACGTCCCAGCGCATTGGCACCGTCCTGTCGATGGCGTGAGGGGGGCGGGTGCAGAGAAGCTGCTGCGGGGCCCGGTGTCGAGCGAGGGATCGTCACACCGTGCGGCAGGGTCACCAGGCCGCACGGACCCTCCGCAGGTGGTGGGCGAACGCCGTGGCGTCGGCGCTGCCGGTGAACCGCATCCCGTCGAGCTCGTGGCCGTCGGCGCCGTAGAACACCACGGTGGGCAGGGCCTTGACCCCCAGGTGCTCCCACAGGGCCCGGTCCTCGACGGTGTCCTCGGTGATGTCGATCGTGATCAGCTGGACGCCCTGCAGCTCGGACGCGAGGGACGGGAACACGTCGCGGCGGAGCACCTTGCAGGGGCCGCACCAGTCCGCGTACACGTCGACCACCGTGGGCTGGTGGGTGGCGAGCCGGGCTGCGAGCGCGTCCACGGTGCCGACCTCGACGAAGGCGACAGGCTCCGGGGGCGCTGGCGGATCGTCGTGCGCGAAGGGCCACCCACCACAGCCAACCGTGCCCACCACGACGGTGAGCGCGGGGATGGGTCCCCTCCAGGGGACGTGGCGGCGGGGCGTGGACATGGTCGGGTCGTAACGCTGGGGCAGGGTGCGGACTCAGACGTCCGCAGGCTCCCGTCCGCGCCAGGACACCCGGTACAGGTCGGTGCGGCGGTCGTCCCAGTTGCGGACGGTTCCCCGAGCGCGGTGCCGGCGCAGGGCCTCCAGATCGAGGTCCTGCATGATCATCTCCTCGACGCTCGGTCCGGTGCGCACCGCGATGCCGTCCTGGGGGAAGGCGACGTCGCACGGGGTGAGGACCTCGCTGACCGCGTAGTGCAGGTCGGCGTTGGCGACGTCGGGCAGGTGGCCCACGCAGCCGGCGGTGACGGCGTACACGTGGTTCTCGATGCAGCGGGCGTGCGCGCAGGTGTGGACGCGCATGTACCCGGCGCGATCGGTGGTGTTGAACGGCACGAACAGGATCCGGGCGCCGTGATCGACCGCGAGACGGGCCAGCTCTGGGAACTCCGAGTCGTAGCAGATCAGGATCGCGACCTTGCCTCGGTCGGTGTCCATCACCTCGACGTGGTCTCCGCCCGTGACCCCCCACCAGCGGGCCTCGGCGGGTGTGATGTGGATCTTGCGCTGGAACGAGGTGGTGCCGTCCCGGCGGTACAGGCCGGCGACGTTGACCAGCAGGCCGGTGTCCGGATCGTGCTCCAGGTGCGAGCCGCCGATCAGGTTGACGTCGTAGCGGCGGGCGAGATCGGTGAACAGGGCCTTGTAGGCGTCGGCCATGCCTGCGAGCCGCTTGGCTTCCTCCTGGGGGCGTCCGCCGCCGAGGAAGCTCAGCATCTGCAGGTTGAACAGCTCGGGAAACACGAGGAAGTCGCACCGGTAGTCGCTGGCCGTGTCGACGTAGTTCTCGACCGCGCGGGAGAACGCGGCGAAGTCGGCGATCGGACGCATCTGGTACTGGACCGACGCCAGGCGGACGGGGTCGTAGGCGCGGCGCTCTCGGCGGGACTTCTCGGGGACGTGGTCGAGGTTGCGCCAGCGCAGGATGGTGGCGTAGCCCGCGCTGTCCTCGTCGGACGGCAGGTAGTCGGCGACCACGCCACGCACCTCGAACCCATTGGCGAGCTGGGCAGTGAGGACGGGGTCGGCCAGGCGGCGGTCCACCACGGCACGCACGTAGTCCTCGGCGGACATCGCCTCGCGGTGGGGGGCGTAGCCGGGGATGCGTCCACCCAGGATCATGCCGCGCAGGTTCAGGTCGCGGCAGACCTTCTTGCGCGCGTCGTACAGCCGGCGGGAGAGCTTCTGTCCACGGGCGGCCGGATGGACCTGGATCTCGATGCCGTACAGCGTGTCGCCGTCGGGGTCGTGGTTGCGGATGCGCCCGTTGTCCGCGACCGTCTTCCAGTCGTGCCAGTCGCGGTACTCGGCCTCGTCGACCACCAGGGCGGCGCAGCTGGCCATCACCTGCCCGTCCACCTCGACCACGAGCTGGCCTTGGGGGAACCGGGCGATCTGGCTGCGGACGTCCTCGGGGGCCCAGGTGGCCATCGCGGGAAAGCACAGCCGCTGCAGGCCGATGATGGCGTCGAAGTCGTCCATGGTGGCCTGTCGAACCAGGATGCCGGGGGCGTCGGACATGGGTCTCCTCCCAGGTCGGGCTCTATTCCGCCGGAGCGCGGGTGCCGCGGGGGCGATGCGCGGTCGACCCCGTCGGGGACCTCGGGGTACGGGGCGGCATGCAGGACCTGGTCATCCACGACACCCCGATCGCGCCGGGAACCGACGCGATCGTGCGCATCCCCATCGCCCAGCTGCCCACCGGGACGGCGGTCGACCTCCCGGTGCACGTGTACCGGGCGGAGGCGGACGGTCTCTGCCTGTTGCTGCAGGGTGGCCTGCACGGCGACGAGCTCAACGGGGTGGAGATCCTGCGCCGGATGGTCGCGGATGGCTCGTGCCGTCCCACCCGGGGCACGGTCCTGGTGGTGCCGGTGCTCAACCTGTTCGGGT
Source organism: bacterium (assembly GCA_030424555.1). Taxonomy (GTDB): domain Bacteria; phylum Myxococcota_A; class UBA796; order UBA796; genus JAUHWK01. Next base: position 15,456 of record JAUHWK010000040.1, read on the forward strand.
TCCTCGCCGGGTCCCGAGAGCTCCCCGACGGCAAGGACATCAACCGCAGCTTCCCGGGCAGTGCGCGGGGCTCCCTGGCGTCTCGGGTGGCCCATGCCCACATGACCCACGTGTTTCCGCCGGTGAACGTGGCGATCGACTTCCACACGGGCGGCGGGCGGCGGCACAACGAGCCCCAGGTCCGGTTCACGGAGGGCGACGCCGACAGCGAGGCGCTCGCGGAGGTGTTTGCGGCCCCCTACCGGTTCGCCACCAAGCCGATTCCCCGTTCGTTCCGGCGGGAGGCCGCCAAGCGCGACGTGCCGGTGCTCGTGTACGAGGCGGGCGAGACCCTGCGGTTCGACGAGCGCGCGATCGCGGAGGGCATCGCCGGCGCCCGTCGGGTGATGGTCCACCTGGGCATCGCGGACGAGGCCCCAGCCCCGGGGCCCAGCCTGGCGATCGGCGCCACGCGCTGGGTGCGCTCTCCCAAGGCGGGCCTGTTCTCCCCGGCCGTGGCGCCGGGCCAGGTGGTCGACAAGGGGGACGCGTTGGGCACGATCACCGACCCCTACAACATCCACGTGCGCACGGTCTCGGCCCCGACCGCCGGCCACGTGATCTGCCTCAACCAGCTCCCGCTGGTCCATCGGGGCGACGCGTTGATCCGGATCGGACGTCCGGCGCAGGAGCAGCCATGAGATCCGTCCTTCCCCTCCTGTCCCTGGCAGCCCTCGCGGCCTGCGATCCGGAGCCCACGGCCCCGCCCGTCCACGACGTGATGCCCGGCTACGACGCGTTCGGCGCCTGCGACGACGTGGACCCCCTCAAGCGGCCCTACTTCGGCGACACCCACGTCCACACCACGCTGTCGCTCGACGCCAACCTCCAGGGCACGCGGCTCACCCCCGAGGACGCTTACCGCTTCGCCCAGGGGGAGGCGGTGGGGATCCAGCCCTACGACGCCGACGGCCAGGCGCTCCGCACCGTGCAGCTCGACCGTCCGCTGGACTTCGTCGCGCTGTCCGACCACGCCGAGTTCCTCGGCCAGATTCGCTACATACACCGCAACGGCGCCGATACCGCCGGCCACGGCAGCGCCTTCACCGGGCCGGATCGCCGGCCCGCTCCCTCCGGTTCATCCCGCCTGCTGTCTATCCCGCCGGCGGCGTTTCTTCGTCGGTCTGTTCAACCGCCGGCTCGGTCGGTGGCGGCGGCACCGCCGATGACAGCGCGGTGCTCTTGCGCGGCCAGCTGAAGTCGTCGGCACGTCCGGGAACCGACCCGGGAACCTCGCCCTCGATCATGACTTTCCGGAAAGCGGAATCCTCGGGGGCTTCCGGCGAGGGATCCGATCCGCCGGCCAGCAATGTTCCGGCGCCGCCGCGCGCGCCGT
>JAUHWK010000461.1 GCA_030424555.1 bacterium
CCCCGCCCGGCACGAGCACGTTGGCCCGGATCCCGTCGGTCGCCCCCTCGGCGGCGAGCGTGCGGGCGAGGGCCGCGAGCCCGGCCTTGGCGGCGGTGTAGGCGGCCATGCCGGGGAGGGCCGCGGTGTCGCCGACGTAGGTCGAGGTGAACAGGACCGCACCCCGGCCCTGTCCGCGGAACCCCGGGAGGAGGGCGCGTGCGGCGAGGAAGGCGCTCGTGAGGTTGGTGCGCAGGGAAGCATCCCAGGCCGCCAGGGTGAGCGACGCGATCGGGCCGAGGGCCGACATCGCGCCGGCGTTGAGGAACGCCGCGTCGATCCGGCCGTGCGCTTCGAGGCTGTGGGCCACCACCCGCTCCGCGTGCTGTGGGTCGTCCACATCGCACGGCACGGCCTGGGCGTCGGCCCCCAGCGCCGCGCAGGCGGCCACGACGGCCTCGAGCCGCGCCACGTTCCGCCCGGAGAGCACCAGCGTGGCCCCCTCCGCCGCGAGACGCCGGGCCGCGGCCGCGCCGATCCCGGAGCTGGCGCCCGTCACCCACACCACCCGATCCTCGAACCGTCCTGCCTGCGTACCCTGGATCATGCTGACCTCCTTGTGGGGGCCTCGTCGCCCGGGCGGTGGGGGGAGACCCTCCGGTTCCGGACATGGCATTCGACAAGGGTCAGCCGGGGAGGGACCGGGGCCACCACACCGTGAAGCGTGCACCCCCTTCGGGGCTCTGGGTGCAGGCGCAGCCCCCGCCGTGGCGGGCGACGATGCGATCGACGATGGCGAGGCCGAGGCCCGTGCCCCCGGTGGCGCGGGAGCGGCTCCCATCGACGCGGTGGAACGGCTCGAAGATCCGGGTGCGCTCTGGCTCGGGCACGCCGGGCCCTGCGTCGTCGACGTGCACCACCACCCGGTCACCGTGATCCTCCACGCGGACGATGGGCGGGGTCCCGTAGGCGACCGCGTTGTCGACGAGGTTTCGCAGCGCGCGGTAGGCGAGCCGGGTGTCGACCGGAACCTCGGCGGTGGCGGGCCCTTCTGCGCGGGCGCCTGGGACCGACAGGGTCACATCCTCGGCCAGCTCGACGAGGTCGGTGGGCACCCGCTGGAGGAGGGCTTCCTGGCCCTGGGCCAGGCGGTTGAACTGCAGCACCTCGTCGGCCAGGATCCGCATCTCACGGAGCGTCTCGCGCATGCCGTCGAGGTGCTCCTCCGTGCGATCCGGGTCCTCTTGGAGCGCCTCGACGGAGAACATCAACCGCGCGATCGGCGTCTGCATCTCGTGGCTGACGGATCGCATCAGGTCCTCGTGCTGCTCGATCAGCTGTTGGAGCCGGTCGGCCATGGCGTTGACCTGGATCGAGACGTCGCCGACGGCGCCGGGGCGCGACCCCCGGACGGGCACGCGTGCGGTGAGGTCGCCGTCCCGGAGCCGGGCGGTGCCCTCGGACAGGGCGATCAGCTCCTGGCGCACGGGCCACAACGACACGAGCAGGGCCAGCGCCAGCCCGATCAGCGACAGCGCCAGGCCCAGGGTGCGCACGTTGTGCAGGTCCGGGATCTCCTGGCGCTGCAGGACGCCATCCTCGGTGGACCAGACGATGAGGTCGCCGTGTCGGATCGGGCGCCACTGGAGTTGCTGTCGTTCGAGGGGCGTCAGATCGGGGATCGTGGCCGGCAGACCCCGCGCCCGGGTGCCGGGGAGCTGGCCCCACTGGAGCTGCTTGGACTCCAAGGAGATCATCAGGAACTCGACGGCCTGGTCGGAGCCGGGAACCCGCTGGTAGGCGAGTCGATCCAGGCCGGTACCGACCACGATCGGCGCTCCATCCAGCAGGCGCTGGTGGAGAAGATCCGCAAGGTCCAGCCGATCGATGTCGACAAGTGCGAGGGTGTTTCCGACCCCTGGTCGGGCCCCGTCGAACACCTCCTCGGGGGCCTCTCCCTCCGCGATGCGGTCGGCGATCGCGCGCAGACCCGGCCCAACCACGGGCTCCAGCTGGCCGTTGAGGGTGGGGGAGAACTGGTAGTCCAGCAGGGCGACCATCAGCATGCCGGACCCGATCGTCGCCACGGTCACCAGCAGGAGCAAGCGGACGAACAGCCGGTTCAAGGATCCACCACGAACAGGTAGCCGCGTCCGTGGACGGTGCGGATCGGGGAGCGCCCGTCGAGGTGCTCCCGGAGGTGGGCCCGCAGCTTGGAGACCCTCAGATCCATTGAGCGGTCGAGGCCGTCGTAGGGAATGCCGCGGAGGGCCTGAAACAGCGCGTCGCGATCCACGACCTCCCCCGCGTGGGACGCGAGGTGGACGAGGAGGTCGTACTCGGCGTCGGTGAGCGGGATCGGACCATGCCGACCCCGTGCCTCGCGGGCGCCGGGGACGATCTCCAGATCGCCGAAGCGCAAGGGCCGGGAGGGATCGCCCTCGGCAGGGCGGGCGCGCCGGAGCAATGCCCGGATGCGGGCCATCAGCACGGCCGGGAGCACCGGCTTGGCCACGTAGTCGTCGGCGCCCAGCTCCAGTCCGGCCACGTGGTCGAAGTCGTCTCCGCGGGCGGTCAACACCAACACGGGGCCGGTCCACCCGGGCCGCAGCGCGCGCAGGATCTCGAACCCGTCCATGCCCGGGAGCATCACGTCGAGCACGAGCAGGTCGGGCGGATGGGCTCGGATGTGGTCGACGACCACGTCACCGCGGTGGAGCACCACCACCTCGTGGCCGTCGCGACGCATCGCCTGGGCCATCAGGGTTGCGAGGGGGACGTCGTCCTCAACCAGCAGCAGGGAGGCGGGCTGCATCGAGGTCTCCGGTAGGAGGTGGGGAGGAGGTGACGAACCGGACGACGTCGTCGACCGTCAGGTAGATCACGGGGACCAAGACCAACACGACCACCGTCCCCACGAGAATACCGAAGCCCAGGCTGACCGCCATCGGGATCAGGAACTGAGCTTGCGTGCTCGTCTCCAAGATCATGGGGGCGAGGCCGAGGAAGGTGGTCAGTGAGGTGAGCAGGATCGGCCGGAACCGTCGCTGCCCCGCCTGGATCACCGCATGGTCTGGCGTGGCGCCCTGGCGAACCAGCTCGTTGGCAGCGTCGACCAGGACGAGGCTGTCGTTCACGACGACGCCAGCGAGGGCCACGACCCCGAACGCGCTGATCATGGACAGGGGCAATCCCACCAAAGCGTGGCCGAACACGGCGCCGACGAGGCTGAAGGGGATGACGGACATCACCACCAGGGGCTGGGTGTAGCGACGGAACGTGGCCGCCAGCAGGGCGTAGATCGCGAACAGCGACAGGAGGAACCCTCGGACCATCGCGGTGGAGGACGCCTGTTGCTCTTCCCGCTGGCCGCGCAGCCGGGTGTCGAGCCCTGGGATGTC
>JAUHWK010000041.1 GCA_030424555.1 bacterium
GTGCTGTACCTCACGGCGAACATCGGCATCCACGGTGGCCTACTCTCCGGTGTCGCCCAGGCCATGACCAACTGGTGGTTCGCCCACAACGTACTCGGTCTCTTCGTGACGCCCATTGCCCTGGCCACGCTCTACTATGTGCTGCCCAAGGTGATCGGCCGTCCCATCCACAGCTACTACCTGTCCCTGGTCGGATTCTGGGCATTGGCGCTGTTCTACAACTGGGCCGGACTCCATCACCTCGTCGGGGGCCCGGTCCCCATGTGGGCGGTGACCGTCGGCATCGTCGCCTCGATGATGATGCTCATTCCCGTCACCACGGTGGCGTTCAACCAGCACATGACGATGCGTGGCCACTTCCACCTTCTCCGCAGCAGCCCGTCTCTGCGGTTCGTGGTCTTCGCCGGCATGAGCTACGCGGCGGTCAGTGTCCAGGGGTCGTTCGAAGCCCTTCGCGGGATGTCCGAGGTCGTCCACTTCACCCAGTACACCGTCGGGCACGCGCATCTGGGTATGTACGGCTTCTTCAGCATGATGATGTTCGGGGCCTACTACTTCATCCTGCCCCGGCTGACGGGGCGGGAGTGGCCGTCCGTGAGCCTCATCCGCGTGCACTTCTGGTGTTCGGCATTCGGCATCGCTGTCTACTTCCTCGCCCTCACCGCCGGAGGCGTGCAGCAGGGTCTGCTCCTCCTCGACCCGGGTGTACCCTTCCTCGAGGTCGTGCAGGCCACCCTCCCGTGGCTCCAGGCACGCAGCTGGGCGGGTGTCGCACTCACGATCGCCCACATCGCGTTCGCGATCAGCGTGGCCCAGATGGTGCTGGGACTCGCCCCCGCGCGGGGCACACCCACCTTGCTGGCCAGCCGGTCCTCCAACCAGGGAGGTGCCGCGTGATCGAGCCTCGCACCCTGCTCCTCGGCGCACTCGCCACCGTCTGCTTCTCCCTCACCGGGTACGTTCTGGTGCCCGCACTCGGTGTCGAGACCACCTCGATCACCCTCGAGGACGGCCAAACCTATCCACCGGACCTCACCGAACAAGCGGCGCAGGGACGCGACGTGTACCGCGACCTCGGCTGCGTCTACTGCCACAGCCAGCAAGTGCGACCCGAGGCATTCGGAGCGGACCTCGACCGAGGCTGGGGGCGGCGTGGGAGCCTTCCGGTCGACTACGTCGGGCAGCAGCCCCCCCTTCTCGGAACGATGCGAACCGGACCCGACCTCGCCGACATCGGGACACGCCAACCCAGCGAGACCTGGCACCTGCTGCACCTGTACGACCCGCAGCTGACCTCACCCGGCTCGAACATGCCCCCATTCCGCTTCCTGTTCGATGAGGTGGAGGGGCCCGACGCACGCGCGCTCACGCTTCCCGAGGGCACGGTCGCCGACGGTGTCTCGGTGGTGCCAACGGAACGGGCGAGCGCGCTGGTCGCCTACCTGCGAGCCCTTCAGCAGCCGCCAGACGTGAGCGGAGGTTTCGATGAGTGACCTCGACGAACCCGACATCGACGCACTCCACAGGGCCGTGCTCCGGGAACAGAAGGAGCCGATCGAAGGCCGAGAGCCCGTTCCCATCTGGATGCGTGCGGTCTTCGTCGTACTGGTCGCCTGGGGCGGTTGGTACCTCGGTCGCTACGACGCGGGGTTCGACGCTCAGCGAGCCGACATGCAGCCACTGGCCACCGAAGCGCAGTCCTCGTCGCCATCCGAGCCTGCGACGGCGGGCGGGGATGCCGCCATGATCGCGCGAGGAGCGGAGCTGTTCGGTGGACGCTGCGCCGCATGTCACCAGGCCACGGGCAAGGGCCTCCCAGGGGTCGCGCCGCCTCTCGATGGCTCGGAGTGGGTCACCGGCGATCCGGCCCGAACTACCCGTGTGATCCTGCACGGCCTCACCGGTCCCATCGAGGTCGCGGGCCAACCCTGGAACGGCGCCATGCCTGCCTGGGGCGCAACGATGACGGACGCCGAGGTCGCGGCTGTGATCAGCTACATCCGGACCACATGGTCGAACGAGGCCGGTGTCGTGTCTCCGGAGGAGGTCAAGCACGTTCGGGACGCCCACGCAGACCGGAGCTCTCCATGGACCGCCCAAGAGCTCTAGCCTGCGCCTGCCTCCCCGAGCCGGGTGTCGCGGACTGGCTCCGCGTGGGCGTCGGGATCGTGATCTCGGGCCAGCTCATGCTACTGAGCCTCGCGATAAACTTGTCCACCATCCCACCCGCGATACGCGGCCGCATCGAGCTGGCCGTCCTCGGACTCACCGTGCTCGGGGTCACTCTGCTCGGCCCGGAGCTGGCCTTCGGCATCCAGAATGCCTGGCGACGTCGCGAAGCGTCACTCGAGGCGATGTTCGGCCTCGCCTTCATGGGCGGGCTGGGAGCGTCGGCGATCGGTCTGGCGACGGGCGGCCCGGTATTCTTCGAGGTGATCACGGTCGTGTTGTGTGTGCACGCCGTGGGCCAGAGGCTGAAGGCCCGCTTCTGGGCGACAGCGATGGATCGGGTCGAGGCGTCCGGGTTGTTCCCTCGCGTGGCAACCCGCCTGGACGGCGATGCGCTCCGTCGCGTCGAGGTCGATCTCTTGCGAACTGGCGACCGGATCGCCGTGTACGACGGCGAGCGCGCCCCCGCGAGCGGGCAGGTCGTCGAGGGCTCCGCTTGGCTCCAGACGGACGGGGTCGATGGCGCGCGGATGCCCCGCTGGGTCGGGCATGGAGACCACGTCCCAGGCGGGGCAGCGGTCCGCGGGGGATCGCTCCGCATGCGCATCGACCAGCTCTGCACGGATGAGCTCGGACGCACGCGTGAGGCCCTGGTGAACGCGTACGCAACCGACCCGCCCTACGGATTGGCCACCGAGCTCGCGCGCTTGTTCGTTCCAATCGTCGTGGCCACGGCCGCCATCGCGGGCCTGGCCTGGACGGTGTGGTCCGGACCCCTGGACGGCTTCCTTGTGGCGACCGCCGTCCTCCTGGTCGCGTGTCCCTGTGGGTTCGGTCTCGCGACCCCGGTCGCAACGTGGGCAGCGGCCAGCCAGCTCGCCACCCAGGGGGTCCATGTTCGCCGACCAGCGGCACTGGAGGCACTCGCCGGTATCCAGCTCGTGGTCCTCGACAAGACCGGCACCCTCACCGAGCTGGTGCCACGATCGCCTACCACGGATGGTGTCGTGACACGATGGATCGGTGCCGTCCAACAGTGGTTCGATCACCCTATCGCCCGCCTCCTGTGGCAAGGCGGAGGCGACTCCCCGACTGTCCGGCGCCCTGTGGTGCTCCCTGGTGGGGGCATCGCTGCCGAGGTGTTCGACCAGGGGGCGTGGCGAAACCTCCAGCTCGTTCCCGTCGAGAAGCAGCGAGATCTGGGTGTCTGGGTCGATGGCGAGCTGACCGAGGTCGTCGGTGTCGACGAACAGCTGATGTCGGGAGTCTCCGATGTGGTGCAAGCGCTCGCGGACCTGGGAGTGAGAGCGCGAATCCTCACCGGAGATCGGGTGGACCCCAGGCTGGGCGTTCCCTTCGAGGGCGGAGCGTCCCCCTCGGGAAAGGCACGACGGGTGCGCGAACTCCGACAAGAAGGCCCGGTCGCGTTCGTGGGCGATCGACCCAACGACCTGGCTGCGATGGCGGAAGCTGATGTCGCCATCGCGGTCCCGGGAGCCAGTCCACTCATCGTGGAGAGTGCTGACCTCAGCGTCGATGCACTGGCGCGACTCCCCGACGCTGTGATGGGCGCGAGGTCCTTGAGACGCCGACTCCGGAGACTCCTGCTCCTCTCGCTGAGTGGCAACGCAGTCGGGATCTCGGCAGCAGTCTTGGGGGTGCTTCATCCCGTCGCAGCAGCACTCATCATGGCGTCGTCCAGCCTGACGGTGACGCTCCTCGCCGTGCCCCGGGAGCGTGGATGACGGGTCGGTACCAGGTGATCCTGGCCCTCGCCGTGCTCGGCCAGGGGATCGCGACGGGCGAGTGGATGATCGGCGTTGGCGCTGCGATGGCGTGTGTGGTGGCCTGGGCTTGGCCGATGCTTCGCCACGGGGTCGGGTCGTTCGCCTTGGGGGGCATGGGCATGGCGGCGGGTACCTGGGGAGACACGATGCTGGGTCTCGGGGCGAGCTGCCACGAGGCCGGGTTCTGGTCTCTGTCGACGCTGGGCATGGTGTCGGGCTGCAGCTTGGCCTGCATTGTGGTGTGCCGCCTCGGGGGGGCCTCGGGGCTCCACCCCGTGTTCCACGCAACCACGCTCCTGGGGATGTTCGCTGGCGAACAGGTGGTGGTCGCGGCCGCGCTGCTGTTGGGACAGGCCACCGGACACTGGACGCTGACGCTCGGCATGGCGGCGGGATCGGCCGTGGGCGCACTCACAGCGAACTTGGTGCAGCAGGCCTACCCGTCGTCCTCGCCGTGATTAGTTTCGAGGAAGATGGAGTTCCGATGAACGAGACATTGCCCGAGATCCTCGTGACCGAGTCCGACTATGAGCGGCTGGACGCGATCTTGCGCCATCTTCCCACACAAAACGCGGTGGCTTCGCTCTTGCGCAGGGAACTCGACAGGGCGGAGATCGTCGAGAGCACGGAGGTCCCCGGTGATGTGGTGACGATGAACTCGCGGGTAGTGCTCGAGGACCCGGAGACAGGGGAGCGGCACCACATCACGCTCGTCTACCCCAGCGCCGCGGACTTCGATGGCGGGCGCCTGTCGATCCTCGCACCTGTAGGGGCTGCGTTGCTGGGACTGCGGCCAGGGCAAACCATCGACTGGCCCATGCCGGATGGGCGCGTCCGTACGATCCGGGTCGTCTCGGTCGAGTGGCAGCCTGAAGCCGCCGGAGAGTTGGACCTCTGACAACAGCCGCGAGGCGGCTTCGAAGACGACCCGCGGTCGCGTCAAACAGCGAGTGGTTCAACGGCTGGGCTGTTCGCCACGATGTCGGCGATGGTGGTTCGGTCCAGCTCCGCGAGCATCGCCGACTTGGCTCGCACCAACGTCCTGGTGAGGGCGCATCCGCCGTCCAACCGGCACAGGCTGTGTCCGGGGCGGAAGCAGTCCACGAAGTCGAGGTTGGGCTCCAGGGCTCGCACGACCTCGCCCACCCGGATGTCGCTGGGGAGGCGGGCGAGCTGTACCCCTCCACCTCGTCCCCGAAAGGTCTCGACGAAACCCGCGTTCTGCAGACTCTGCACCACCTTCTGGACATGGGCGTGGGACAGCGCGTAGCGCTTGGCGAGGTCGGTGCTCGACAACCTCCGCGGGGCGACTGCCGCGAGCAGGATGAGGACGCGGAGGCCGATGTCGGTGTGTTCGGTGAGCTGCATGGAAGAACGGTCCGCGGAAGGATATATGGATTCTCCGATGCCACTATAACGCGGAGGCAGGATGACGACCCCGTCGCTGGCGGCTTTCGATGAGGAGAACCTACGAACCCTCGTGTACCGTTTCTATGAGCGCGTTCGCGACGACGCACACCTCGGACCTGTGTTCGAGCGCGCCATCGGGTCGGAGGATGCGAACTGGGAGCCTCATCTTCGGACGATGACCGACTTCTGGCACACGGTGGTGCTCCACAAGAACACGTTCAAGGGCAACCCGCTGGTCCGGCACATGGCGGTGGAGGGCATCGAGCCCGAGCACTTTGTGCGATGGATCCAGCTGTTCGAGGAGGTCGCCGCCGAGCTGTTCGACGAGCGCTTGGCCGCCTACATCGTCGGTCGGGCGCAGAACATGCGCCGACACCTCACGCGCAACCTGTTCGGCGAGTCGGTCGCGTGAGCGTCCTCGAACAGGTGGGCGCCAAGGGATTTCGCCCGTTCTTCCTCATGGCCGGGATCTTCGCCGTGATCGCGGTGCCAGCGTGGGTGTGGTCGTTGACCGGCGGCCCTGCTCCCTGTGGTGTCCTCGGCGGGATGGCGTGGCACGCCCACGAGATGATCTTCGGGTTCACCGTCGCGGTGATCTCCGGCTTTCTCCTGACCGCGGTCGAGAACTGGACGGGGCAGACGACGCTACGGGGCCCAGCGCTTCTAGTGGTCGCGGGCGTCTGGGCCGCAGCCCGGATTGCCCTGTGGTGGCCAGGATGGCTCGGTCCCGCGCTGGACCTGATGGTGCTCCCTCTGGTGGGTGTGGGGATCGGTCGACCGTTGTGGCATGCCCGGAACCTCCGCAACCTGCCGTTCTTGGCCCTGCTGGCTGGGCTATGGCTCGCCAACATCACGGTGTACTTGGAGGCTGCGGGCGTCGTGCCTGGGAGCACCGCGGTCGCTCATCGCGTCGCCGTCCACTTGATCGCCGTGATCATCCTGGTCGTGGCCGGCCGGGTCGTGCCGATGTTCACCCGCAACGCGACCGGAGACGAACGCGTCCATCGGCTGGCCACGGTGGACCGCGTCGCCATCGGGACGACGCTGGTGCTGGCCGCGCTCCAGCCTTGGTCCACCACGCCCGTCGCGGGCGTCGTCGCCGGCGTCGCCGGTGCAGCGACCCTCGCGCGGATGTGGGGATGGTGGAGCCCGGGGGTCTGGTCGCGACCACTGCTGTGGGTGCTACACCTCGGGCATGCCTCAGTAGGTCTCGGGCTGACCATGTCGGCCCTCGCCGCAATCGGTGTCCCGGTGGGTCCTTCGGCACTCCACCTGATCACGGTCGGCGGAATCGGGTTGCTGACCATCGGGATGATGGCGCGTGTCAGCCTAGGCCACACCGGTCGGCCCATCATCGTCGGCACCCCCGTGACGACTGCGTTCCTGGGCGTGGCCCTCGCAGCCGTCATCCGCGCGTTCGGACCCATGCTCGATCCCGCCCGCACGAGCACGTGGTGGTGGGCAGCGGCCTCCCTGTGGGCCGTGGGGTTCGCGCTGTTCGTCAGGGAGTACGCCCGGATTTTGGTCACACCGCGTGCCGATGGAAGGGCTGGATGAGCGACCCCGTCCGGTACGTCAAGCATCGGCTCCGTGTAGTGTTGCGAGCTCCGTGATGTACCTCGCCCCTGCCAGAACAGCCTCGACCAGGCGAGGTAGCCTTGGAACGCCACGGCGGCCGCGACGGCGTCGAACTCTGGAACGAGGGTAGCATCGCAGCTATCGATGACGCGTTCTTCCGCCGCACAGAACGCCCGGCGAGGTCCTCGAACCCGATGAACCAGGAAGGCCCGTGCGAATCGATGATCCGCACGGGCCTTGTTCTGAATGGTCGGGGCGACTGGATTCGAACCAGCGACCACTTGACCCCCAGTCAAGTGCGCTACCAGACTGCGCTACGCCCCGAAAGGAAAGCCCCCCGCGATTATCGCCGTCCCCACGGGGCGTCAACCAATGCCTCGCCGACGAGGCGGGCAGCGGCCGTGGCGTCGGCACCTGCGGAGGTGGTGGTGGGATCCTCGGCCTCGACGACCTCCACGAGCTCGTACAGGCGCGCCCGGAAGCTGTCGGCCCGGACCTCGCCCTCGACCCCGTAGGAGCGGATGTCGAGCACCCAGGTTCCGGCGTCGGCGGAGTCCTGCTCCATCGACATCACGCGGGAACCGCGATCGGCCGTCTCGATCTCCAGATCGACGCGGCCGACTTCGTCTTCCCAGGTGGCGCCCACCGAGACGACCACCCGGTGCTCGGTGCCGATGGGCCCCGAGCCGGGTGACACCCGGATCTCGCCGATGATCGTCTCGCCGGTGGAGGACGTGATGTCCGCCACCGCCTGAACGAGCGAGGCGTCCGAGTCGGTCACCTCGACGACGAGCAGGTCGTCGGTCGCGTTGAAGCGCTGCCACTCGCGAGAGATGCCGTCGCTGCAGTCTCCAAAGGAGACGGCGAGCAAGGGGGCGGCGATGGTGGCCGACAGCAGCTTCAACGCGGGCTCCTGGCCGTGGGTCCGACTGGCCGTGGGTCCGATTAGGACGCGAGCGCGGCCTTGGCCTGGCCCACGATCGCCTCGAACGCCGCCGGCTCCTTGACCGCGAGGTCGGCGAGCATCTTGCGGTTGATGTCGACGCCCGCGGTCTTCAGACCGTGGATGAGGCGGCTGTAGTTCATGCCGTGCTGACGGGCCGCGGCGTTGATGCGCTGGGTCCACAGCCGGCGGAACGCACGCTTGCGCTGCTTGCGGCCGATGAACATGTTCGCATCGGCCTTCATCCGCGCTTCCATCGCCTGGCGCAGGCGGCGGCGGCCGATGAAGAAGCCCTTCACGCGCTGGCGGAGCTTGTTGATGCGGGTGCGACGGATCTGAGCGCGCTTGATGCGTGCCATGGGGACCTCCTTGGTGCCGGTGCCCAGTCCTCTCGGGACGGTCGCGGCGGGTCAGTAGACGAACGCAGGGCGTTCGGGGTGCAGAAATGGTCTAGGACGGATCGGGAAGCCTCCGGACGGAGGCGTTCCCAGGCGTGGAGCGCTCAGGGTCGTGCCGCAGCACGGGGCCTGAACGCGCCCCACGGGGCGCAGCGCGCCTTGCTCAGCGGCCGCCGCCGTAGGGCATCATGGCGCGGACGTGACGCGCATCGCCCTCGGTCATCGTGCCGGTCTGGCGCAGCTTGCGCTTGGCCTTCTTGGGCTGGGCCTCGAGGCAGTGGCGCAGGTAGGCGTGCTTGAACCGCACCTTGCCGTTCTTCGTGATCGAGAACCGCTTGGCGGCCGCACGACGGGTCTTCATCTTGGGCATGGGATCTCTCCGAGGCGAACCCGCGGGCTGTAACCGCGCGGGACAGGCGGGTCCAGCGGCCCCGGGGCGTAGGCCCTGGCACCGCTGAGGGGTGGGTGTCGACAAGGCAGGCATCCAACCCGGGAGGACCCACCACGCGGGCGGGCCACCGGGTGCGTCGCCTACTCCTCGCCGTCGTCCGCGTCCGACCCATCTTCCTTGCGGGGACGGGGCTTGGGCTTCATGGTCGAGCCGAGGATCATGAACATCTGGCGCCCTTCCATGCGGGGGCGCTGCTCGATGGTCGAGATCTCCTTGACCTGCTCGTAGACCTCGTAGCACTGCTCCTGGCCGATCTCGCGGTGGGCCATCTCGCGGCCACGGAAGCGCACGGTGATCTTGACCTTGTGGCCCTGCTCCAGGAACCGACGCGCGTTGCGGACCTTGACGTCCATGTCGTGCGTGTCGGTCTTCGGCCGGAGCTTGACCTCCTTGATCTGGACCTGGACCTGCTTGCGCTTGGCCTCGGCCGACTTCTTCTTCTTCTCGTACTTGAAGCGGCCGTAGTCGATGATGCGGCAGACCGGCGGGCGGGCGTTCGGGTTCACCTCGACGAGATCGAGGCCACGCTCTTGCGCGAGGGCCAACGCATCGTCGGCCATGAACTCACCCAGCTTGCGGCCCTCCTCGTCGATGAGCAGGACGCGGGGGACGCGGATCTGGCGATTGACACGAGGCTCCCCGCTGCGGTCACGGGTCATGGGGCGGGGACGAGGTCGACGACGCAAACAAGGCTCCTAGGATGGGGGATGAGGAAGGGCGGGACCGGGGGTGGAACGAACCGTGAACAGCGCCACGGCAGCCCTGGGGCCGCGCCGGGTGTCCTGTATCGACCCACGGGCCGAGCGGCCGCGTGGAAAGGACTGGGGTCAGGACGGGCCGACGATACCACGCCAGCCCATGATCGGGCCCGTCACGATCTCGCACGGGACCCGCGCCGCCACCCGATCCGCGCCTCGGTCCACGCTGGGCCCGAGCCGATCGCGACCGGAGAACGGCCTGAGGGCCGTCGGATCGCGGCCCCGGGATCCCTTGAGGCCCAACGGAGAACGACGCGGCGGTCCCGGAGGAGCCACCGCGTCGTTCAAGTGCGGAAGGATGGTAGGCGCGAGCGGATTTGAACCGCTGACCCTCGCCGTGTCAGGACGATGCTCTCCCACTGAGCTACGCGCCTTCAGCGCCGCGCGGATTAACGGGATGGGCCCCGTCCTGTCAACGACATCGAGGCAGGTTCTTGGGCGTCGTCGGCACGCACCGGAGCGGACCGACGGTCCGACCGTGATTTGCGCCGGTCAGGGTGTGGCCACTTGGGTGGACCCGGCAGGGCGGGCGGAGACCACCAGCACAAGACGGCCCTCTCCGGCGATCCGTCGTCCCCTCACCTCCGCGTCCCAAGCTGCGGTCGCGTCCGCCGTGAGGACCAGTGCACACCCGTCCGCGGACGCGGCCGAGAGGAACACCGGCCGGTCGCCTGCCGTCTGGCCCGCGACCGGATCGGCGGGCGTGCTCACCCAGCGGGCCGGGGGCGTGCCGGTGGCGACGTCCTGCCACACCTCCCCATCGAACCGCACCTCGCCGTCATGCCCGAGCAGACGGGGGGCGTAGCAGGGCTGCACGGCCGTGTGCCGGGCGTCGAGCACGATGCCGGAGGCGCCGTCCTCATCGGCCCCAGACGGCGGCACGTCGGCGCGGGACGCCATCCACGGGCCCAGGACCGGACGCAGGTCGACCGCCCCGACGACCTCCACCCGTCCGCCCCGGTGGTACCGCGTCTCGACCACACTCCACGCGGCCAGCGCGCGGGCCCCCACATCCTCGAGGCGATCGGCCGTGACCCCGTCGCGCACGCGCACCGCCTCCACCGCCGACGGCACCTGGGCCGCGACCTTGTCCAGGGCCGCCTGCTCGGCGAACGTGAGGTCCTGCCGGAACGTGGGGTGGCGCGCCGCCTCCCGCACCTCGACCCGCAGCGCCGTCCAGTCCACCCGCACCGCGTCGGTCAGGTCGACCACCACGGGCTCGGGACCCTCCCCTGCCCACGCGGTCGCGCCCGGGAGCCCCATCAGCAGCACCGCCCATCCCCACCTCATCGCCACGACACCACCCCCGTCCGGCCGAACAGCCGGTCCACCCCTTCCTGGAGCGTGCGGGTGGGCGCCACCGACACCGCCGGGACCGACAGCTCCGCCACGTACTGCCCCGCCTCACGCACACGCACCGACACCTTGCAGCTGCCGCGTTCGTCCGTGAGGATCCCCCGCAGCGCGTCCACCCAGCGGCTGTCCAGCTCCGCGCGCTCCACGGAGACCACCACCTCGCTGTACATGCGCTGGCGGACCTCGGTGAGGGTCTCGGCGCTGTCGGCGACGATCTGCAGCCGGCCATCGCGGGTGTCGATCTTGCCCGAGATCAGCAGGGGCTCCTCGGCGGCGAGCGCCCGGCGACTGCGGCTGAACGCCTCGGGAAAGAAGGGACAGGTGACGCTGCCGTCCAAGCCGTCGAGCTCGACGATCGCCATGCGATCACCGGCCCGCGTGTTGCGCTCGTGGACCGCGGACGGCCACCCCAGGACCCGAACCTGGGTGCGTGGATCGAGCTGGCCGAGGTCCCCGATGCGGTGGGACGCGGCGCGATCCGCCTCGGCCTCGAATGCTTCCATCGGCCGTCCGCTGAGGAACACCCCGAGCACTTCTTGCTCGGCCTGGAGGCGCTGGACCAGAGACCACGGCGTGGCGCGGGCATAGCGGAAGCTGCGGTCGGTCTGGGCGGGGCCCCCCCCGAACAACGTGGCCTGCCCGAGCTCCCGATCCTGTCGACGGCGAGCCCCCTCCTGGGTGAGGGCCGGGAGCGACGCCATCAGCACGCCGCGGTCGACACCAGAGAAGTCGAACGCGCCCGCGAGCACCAGGCTCTCCATCGCCTTGCGGTTGTAGGTGCCGGCGGGCATTCGCTCGAACACGTCGAGCGGATCCCGAAACGGACCGCCGCGGCCGCGCTCTGCGAGCAAGGCCTCCACCACCCCGTCGCCCACGTTCTTCACCATCGCGAGCCCGAACCGGACGACCTTGCCGTCGGGGGTCTTGTCGACGCTGAAGCCCCGCACGGAGGTGTTCATGCAGGGGGGAACGACGTCGATCCCCACCCCGCGGCAGTCCTCGATGTAGGCGGGCACCTTCTCGTCCCGGCCCTTCTGGTTGCCCGACTCCACGGTCATCGCCGCGGCCATGAACTCCGGGCGGTGGTGCGCCTTGAGCCACGCGGTCTGGTACGCCACCCAGCCGTACGCCGCCGAGTGGGACTTGTTGAAGCCGTAGGCCGCGAACTTGGCCAGGATCTCGAAGATCTCGTCGGCCTTCGACTCCGCGATCCCCTGCTCGAGCGCGCCGGAGACGAAGCGGGACTTCTGCTTGGCCATCTCCTCGGCCTTCTTCTTGCCCATCGCGCGGCGGAGGAGGTCGGCCTCTCCCAGGCTGAACCCGCTCATCGTCCGCGCGATCTGCATCACCTGCTCTTGGTAGATGATGGTGCCGTACGTGCTGCGGAGGATCGGCTCGAGCATCGGCAGCGGGTACTCGACCTCCGCCCGGCCGTGCTTGCGATCGATGAAGTCCTTGTCCATCCCCGACTCGAGCGGGCCCGGGCGGTACAGCGCGACCGCTGCGACCAGGTCGTCGAGGACGGACGGCTTGAGGTCGGTGAGCATCCGCCGCATGCCGTCGGACTCAAACTGGAACACCGCCTTGGTGTCCCCCCGACCGAACAGATCGTAGGTGGCCGCGTCGTCCTGATCGATCGCGTCGATGTCGATGCGGACGCCGTCGTTGGCCTCCACCATGCCCACGGCGTCCCGGATCTGGTCGAGCGTCTTCAGGCCCAGGAAGTCGAACTTGATCAGGCCGATGTCCTCGGCCGACTTCATGTCGTACTGGACGACCGGCCCGCCCTCGGGACCGTCGCGGAACAGGGGCGCGTACTCGACCAGCGGGAGGTCGCCGATCACCACGCCCGCTGCGTGCACGCCGAGCGACTTGGGGAAGCCCTCGACCCGCTGCGCGAGCGACATCACCCGGCGGGTGCGTGGGTCGCCCTTGATCCGAACCCGCAGCTCGGCCGACTCCTCGCGCTCCATGTCTTCGAGGGTGCCCTCGATGGTCGTGCCCGGCTTCTCGGGAAACAGCTTGCCGAGGCGGTCGGCCTCTTTGAACGACACGCCGAGGACCCGGGCCACGTCGCGGACGGCCGCCTTGGCCTTGAGGGACCCGTACGTGATGATCTGGCTGACCAGCGGCGCGCCGTACTTGTCGCGCACGTGCTGGATGCTCTCCTCCCGCCGGTCCTGCGCGAAGTCGACGTCGATGTCGGGCATCGAGTTGCGCTCGGGGTTGAGGAAGCGCTCGAACAGCAGGTCGAACCGGATGGGATCGATGTCGGTGATCCCCATTCCCCAGGCCACGATGCTGCCGGCCGCCGACCCACGCCCCGGCCCCACCGGGATGCCGCGGTCCTTGCTCCAGTTGATGAACTCCGCGACGATCAGGAAGTACGCCGGGAACTGCATCGAGCAGATGATGTCGAGCTCTTCGTGCAGGCGATCGAAGTACGCGGCGTGCAGGGAGGCATCGACCCGCGGGAGACGGTGACGCAGGCCGACCTCGGCGTACCAGCGAAAGTAGCCGTCGAGCGTGCCGCCTCCGTCGGGGCGTGGCGGCAGCTCCGCATCCGACACCTCGGCATCCGGCAGGCCCCACGCGCCCGCCGGAGGGAAGGCCCGGTAGAAGAAGCCCCAGTTGGGATCGGTGTCCTCGCCGGGATCGGGCGGGGTGGTCGCGGGGAAGTGGTACTCGCCGAACGTCATCGCAAACGAACAGCGCGCGGCGATCGCGACGGTGCGGGCCAGGGCCTCGGCGTCGTCGGGCCACAGGGCGGCCATCTCCTCCGGCGACTTGAGGTAGGCCTGATCCGTGGGGGACCGCAGGCGCGCTTCGCTCGCGAGGGTGCCCCCGTGGGCCACGGCGTACAGCACCTCCAGCGAGGCGGCGTCCTCGGGCTGGGCGTAGTGCACGGCGTTGGAGACGACCGTGTCCAACCCGAGCTCCGCGCCCCACGCGCGGGCGGTGTGGTTGACCTTCTCCTCGCCCTCCAGTCCCAGGGAGACCAGCTCCAGGTACAGACGGTCCGACCCGATCGCCGCCGCCAACGCCTCCAGCCGCGCGCGGGCCCCCGGCTCGTCGCCCGAGAGCAGCGCCCGCCCGATCACGCCCTTGCGGCCGCCGCTGAGGAAGATCAGTCCCTCGCGGTGGGCCTGGAGCAGGGCGAGATCCACCCGGGGCTTGTGGTGCATCCCGTCGTAGATCGCCGTGGTGACCAGGGCGCACAGGTTGCGGTAGCCCTCGGCGTTCTCGACCAGCGCGACGATCTGGTAGCCGCCTTCTTCCTCCGCAGGGTCGGGCTCGCGGTGGGCACCGGGCTGAGCCCCGGGCGCCACGTGGAGCTCCGCGCCCAGGATCGGCTGGATGCCCTTGGACTTGGCGGCCTTGTAGAACTGCACCGCGCCGAACAGGTTCGCCGTGTCGGTGAGCGCGACCGCGGACATCCCGGCATCGGCGGCGCGCGACACCACCTCCGACGGCTGCATCGTGCCGTCGAGGAGCGAGTAGCGGCTGTGGACGTGGAGGTGAACGAAGGACATGGCTCTTGCGCCCCTACCCGATCCACGCGGTCGGATCCGGGCCGATCCGACGCGGTGGGGTCAGGTGCCTGCGTCCGGATCCGGCGCACAGTCCGTGCCGTCCACGATCGCGGCCTCCAGCCGCTGCTCGTGACGGATCCACCGGTCGATGATGTCGGACGACACCCCCTCTTCTGCCAGAACGGTGCGCAGCAGGGCGAGCCGCCGCCGGAAGTGTCCCCGGTTGATCCGCAGGGGGGCATGCACCGCCCGCAGCGGACGGCCTGCGTACGCCGCCGGCCCGCCCCGGTGCTGCACCGCCAGCGCCGCCTCATGGTGCTTGATCCGGTCCAGGTCGCGCCCGGTGAACAAGAACCCGATCACCCAGTCGGCAGCGACCCGATCGACAAAGCGATCCATCAACCGGGCGATCCCCGGCTCCCGCCCCAGGCGCTCGTAGTCCGACTCCGACGTGTCCACCGCGTCCTCCGCCCCCGCTCCCTATCCCGTCGCCAAGGCGTCCGACGCCCAGCACGATACGACCGCAGCCCGCCCCGGAGAGCCCGTGCCCGGTCCGTTCCCCTTCGTGTCCGCCGCCCGTCCCGAGGCCCGCGGCACGCTGCACCGCCTCGTCCTCGACGCCCCGATCCTCGCCGCCAACCCCTGGGGAGACCCCACCGCACGCGACGTGTGGGTCCACGTCCCGGCGGGCGTCTCGCCCGACACGCCCCTCCCCGCGATCCTGTTCCTGCCGGGGTTCGCCGGCACCCCCGAGGGCATCCTCTCGCGCGACCTCGGCCAACCCGGGCTCGCCGACCGGATCGACCTGCTGATCGACCAGGGGTGTCCCCCGTTCCTCGCCGTCCTCCCCGACGCGATGACCACCATGGGCGGCTCGCAGTTTGTCGACTCCCCTGCCCTCGGCCCGTACCGGACCTGGCTGATCGAGCACGTGATGCCGTTCGTCGACGGCCGGTTCTCCACCACCGGCCGGTGGGGTGCCGCGGGGCGAAGCTCCGGCGGGTACGGCGCGTTCCAGCTCGCGATCCACGCCCCCGGGACCATCCGGGCGATCGCGATGCACGCCGCGGACTGCGGGTTCGACCTCGGCTACCTGGGCGACATCGCCCCCGCTCTGCGCGCGGTCCAGGCCCTCGGCGGCTCGACCGGCCTGGGCACGCTGCCCGAGACCTTCTGGGCGTCTCCCCGGCCGTCGGGCGACCTGTTCGCCCTGATGAACCTCGCCTGCATGGCCTGCGCGTACGCACCCACTCCTGGGGGCCCGCTGCCCGGCGCCTTGCCGTTCGATCCGGACACGGGCGAGGTGCTGTTCGACGTCCTCACCCAGTGGCAGGCCCACGATCCCGTGCGGATGGCCCGTGACCCCTCGGTGCAGCAGGCCCTCTCCACCCTCGATCTGCTGTTCATCGATGCGGGCCGCCGGGACGAGTACGGCCTGCACCTCGGCGCCCAGCGCCTGGTGGACGTCCTCCAAGCCCACGGCGTGCCCCACGTCCACGAGGCGTTCGACGGGGGCCATCGCGGGACGGCGTTTCGCTGGGACCGGAGCCTCCCGCTGCTCGCCGAGGCGCTGCACCGCTGAGCGGCCTCAGCCTCCGGGCACGGCGTCCAGGTACGTGGACAGGTCCAGGTATGGTGGCGCGTCGACGTCGTGGATCCAGCGGTACGCCTGCCAGGTGCTGGTGACCCGCTTGACGTACCCGCGTGTCTCTCGGAACGGGATCCGCTCGACGAACACATCCAACGGCACCCCACCGCGCTCCTCGAGCCACCGACCCGCGTTGCCTGGGCCCGCGTTGTACGCCGCCATCGCGAGCTGGGGGACGGAAAGGCGCGCCAGGAGGCTGCCCAGGTAGGCGGCGCCGAGGGGAAGGTTCTGGTCGGGATCGGTGAGGTCGCGGGCCGGAAGACCGGTGCGTCGCGCCACGTCGGCGGCGGTCGCCGGCATCAGCTGGGACAGGCCCCGCGCCCCCGCCCACGAGCGAATCGCAGGATCAAACCGGCTCTCCTCTCGGACGATGGCGTGGAACATGCGCGCCTCGAGCCCACGGTCCTGCACGGCGGCCCGGATGGCGTCGCCGTACAGATCGGGCAGCGCCACTGCGAGGATGCGATCGCGCGCGGGCCCCACATCGATCGCCGAGACCCCATGGAGCAGATCGTGCATGCGGGTGTGGGCGCCGATCGCGTCCACCGACGCCTGGAGCGCCGCCGTCCACGCCACCTCGGCGGCCGTGGGCTGCGGTCCCTCCGCCAGCCGCGCGAGCCCGTCTCGCACCAGGCCGAGCTGGAGCATCGCGACGCCCTCTGCCACGGCGGGATCCTCGCGCCACCCGGTGCGCACCGGCAGCCTGGACGGATCGGGGACGGAC
>JAUHWK010000462.1 GCA_030424555.1 bacterium
GCCTGCGGGGGACCGCGGTCGAGCCCGGCCTGCAGATCGGACAGGAACGCGGTGCGGGCGATCTCGCGGGCGCCGAACCGATCGAGGTGGTCGGTGTGGACCTGGCAGTCGATCGTCGTGACCCCCCAGCGGCGCAGCTGCACCACCGTCCACGCGAACGCGACCTTGCTGGCGTCGGAGGCGGTGGCGAACATGCTCTCGCCGCAGAACGTGCGGCCGCAGGCCACGCCGTACAGGCCGCCGACCAGGGTGCCGTCCCCGTCCCACGCCTCGATGCTGTGGGCGATCCCCTGCGTGTGCAGGTCCCCCATCCCGCGGCGCAGGTCGGCGCTGAGCCACGTGCCGTCCTGACCGGGTCGGGGAACCCGCGCGCAGGCGATCAGGACCTCGTCGAACGCCGTGTCCATCGTGATCCGGTAGTCGCCGCGTCGGATGCGCTTGCGCAGGCTCCGGCCCAGGTGCAGCGCGTGGGGATCGAGGACCATCCGGGGATCGGGGGACCACCACAGGACAGGTTCTTCCCCGTTGTACCAGGGAAAGATGCCCTGTCGGTACGCGGCGCGCAGCCGCTCCGCCGACAGGTCGCCTCCGACCGCGACGACCCCGCTGGGGTGGGCCTGCTCGGGGTCGGGGAACCAGATCGTGCTGGGGATGCGGAACACGGGCATGGGGCGTGCATGATCCGCGGAGACGTCACCCGCCAGGGAAGACCGCGGCCGTTCCGTCCCTCAAGGGCAGTGAGACGGTGGGGCGGTGGGACGGTGAGACGATCGGGCGTTCGGCCGCTGCGGTGTCGGACCGCGACGGCGCCGGGCTCAGTTGAGCGGGGCGTACATCGCCTGGACAGGGGCGGCGGACGCGCTGACGCCGTCGTCCACCCACCACGCGGCGACGAAGATCGCGCCGGCGACGAGCGGGATCACCCCGAGGAACACGGTGGTGAGGGCGCGCTCGGATGGCGTGGCCGAGGCCGGCATGCCCTCGCGGCGGCCGTCGCGGATCGCGCCGGCGGCCTGCTGAAGGATGACGAACAGCCCGAGGAGGGAGACGAGCGGGCCGAGAATGAGATGGGTCATGGCATCTCCTGAGTCCGGCGGAAGTCTACGCTGCGGAAAATCCGAAGTCACGGCGCATCTGTCGTCTTGCGTCAACCGTCACCGGGAACCGGGCCGCCAGCCGGGGGGAGGGGCTCGCCCTCAGGGGCCACGGCGTCGGAAGATTCCGAAGGATCGTCGTTGGGGATCTCGTCGTGGGTGGCCGGAGGCTCGTCGGCGGCCGGTGTCGACTCGGCGACGGGCGCAGCCTCGGCGGGCTCGGAGGATCCATCGACGGACGCCTCCGCCTCGGCGGGGGCCGGTGGCGCATCCGACAACGGCGCGGCGGCCTCGGCGGGCGTCGGGTCGGCAGGCGTCGGGTCGGCCGCGTCGGCCGCGTCGGCGGGTGGTGGCGCGGGGAAGGCGCCGGCAGCCTGCTGGATCTGCGTGGCGAGCTCCGCCAGGCGCGTCTCGGCGCGGGTGCGCTCCAGGGCGTGGGGCGACATCCGGTCGATCGCCCGCGACAGCTCGGCGTGCGCCGCGACGAGGTGGCCACGGCTGGCGTGCACCTCGGCGAGGAGCTGGACGACCTCGGCGTTGGACGGATCCTTGCGGGCGAGGTCCTTGAGGGTGCGCTCGACCTCGTCGACCTTGCCGCGGGCGAGGTCGAGGCGGGCGGACTCCAGCTTGAACCGGCGATCGACGCCGCGTCGGTTGGGGGCGAGCTTGCGGGCCTTGCCCAGGAACCACGCCGCCTTCTCGGGGTCCTTGCCCTCGGCGCGCAGGGCCTCGGCGTACAGCAGGTGGACCTCCCAGTCTTCCTTGTGCACGGCGTGCAGGGCATCGAGGCGCTCGCGGATCTCGGCGCGGACGGCCTCACGTCGCGCGGGCACGCCCTCGGCGATGTCGAGCAGCAGGCGCACGAGGCGCGCGGTCTGGACGATGTCGTCGGGGGCCAGGCGGACGGCCTCGCGCAGGAGGTCCTCGGCGCGGTCGACGCTCAGGGCGCCCTCTTCGGCGCGGATGGTGCCGAGCAGGCCGTAGGCGTCGGGCAGCATCGGATCGAGCGCCATCGCCTGCTCGAGGTGCTGGATCGCGTCGTGGCGACGGCCCTGACGGTACTGCAGGGACGCCAGGCGGCAGCGCAGGCGGCTGTGCTCGGGGAGCAGCTCGACGCCCTTCTCCAGCACGGCGATCGCCTCGTGGTGGTTGCCCTGGCTGCGGAACAGGCCGACGGCATCGTGGAACAGCTCGGGCACCGGGGCCTTGTCGATCGCCTCCTCCAGGACCGCCTTGCGATCCTTGAACGGGGCATCGACCGCACGCAGGCGCTCCAGCTCCAGCAGCCAGGCGTCGGCGTTGGCGGGGTCGCGGTCGAGGACGAAGCGCAGGGCGCGGCCGGCCAGCTCGTGGTTGGGCTTGCCCTTGGTGCGGATCATCCCGGTGGCGTTGTCGAGGATGGCGTCGAAGTCGGGCACCCCGAGGTCGACGGCGTCCTTGCCGCGGCGCGACTGCTCCAGCAGCCGGTTCGCCTCCTGCTTGAGGGCGAAGGCGACGAGCGGCTCGGCGCCCTCGGCTTCGGCGAGCAGGATGCGGGCCAGGGCGGCCATCGTGTTGAAGTCCGACGTGTCGCGGCGGCCCAGCGCGTGCTTGATGTTGTCGGGGACGTAGTACCGGCGAGGCTTGCCCTCGCCGCCGACCACCGTGAGCAAGCCGTCGAGGATGAGCGCATCGCGCTGCTTGCGGCTGACCTCCAGCTCCGCGAGCGTGCGGCCCGTGCCGGCGTCGCGAAGGTGGGCCGCGGCGATCAAGGCGCGCCGCATGGGCTCGGACAGGGCCTTGATGCGCTTCTCGGCGATCTTGCCGATGCCCTTGAGATCGTCGGGACCCGACAGGGAGAACGCCTTGTCGTCGTCGATCAGCTCGGGGTGGTGGCGCATCGCGGCCGCGACGAGGCGGACGGCCAGCGGGTGCCCGTGCAGGCGCTCGGACAGCGGCCCGAACTTGTCACGGGGGAACTCGGGCGCGTGAAGGGCCTCGAAGATCCCGTGGTACTCGCGGCCCTTGATGCCGGTGAGCGCCAGACGATGCAGCGGGGCGTCGCGGCCCTCGCGGTAGAACACCGGCTGGACGCCCGCGGTGAACAGCAACCGCAGCGGGGTGGGGGTGGTGAGCAGCGCCTCGACCAGCATGGCGAGGCGGCTGGTGCGGAAGAACGCGCCGTCGCGTCCGGACGCTTCCTCCAGGCCGTGCACGACGAGCGCGTGGCCGGCGAGGCCCTCGGCGGCCTGGCCTGCGACGGCCGCTGCGACCAGGGCGGGCGGG
>JAUHWK010000463.1 GCA_030424555.1 bacterium
CACCGCCTCGTCCGCTCGACCTGGCGCCAGCTGATTCGCCGCCAGGCCCATCACGACCGGTCCCACGCCGAGGACCAGGTACAGCCCGCCTGCGGTGAGCGCGGCCGCGCGGGCCGTGTCCGCCGAGCGCGCCGCGAACAGCCGCTGGGCCAGGTCCTGCCCGGGAAGGTTGCCGAGCGCGCCCGCCGCCAGGGCGGCCACCCACGGTCCCAGCGCGTCGGTCGGGACCAGGATCCGTCGGTCTGGCGCGGTTCCCTCCCACACGGCCGCCCCGCCCGCGAGCAGCGACCCGTCCCCGAGCCGCATCACCAGCGTCCCCGTCAGCACCCCCACGCCCACCGCGAGCACCACGCCCTGCACCGCGTCGGTGACGGCCACGGCCCACATCCCCCCCGCCAGGGTGTAGGCGATCCCCACGGTGGACACGAGGGCCAGCGCCGGGGTCGGCTCCAGCCCCGTCACCCAGGTGACCACCCCCGTCAGCGCCGCGAGCTGCGCCGCCACCCACCCGACGTACCCGGGCACCATCAGCGCCGCGCCCCAGCGCTCGGCCCGGACACCCCACGCCCGCCCGAACAGGTCGGGCAGCGTCACGAGCCCCATGGACCACAGCGGCCGCGCCAGGAACCAGCCCGCCAACAGCAGACACAGGCCCGCCCCCAGCGGATCCAGCGCGATCGCCCGCAAGCCCTCCGCGCGTACCGCCTCGGTCGCCACCAGCAGGGTGCCCGCGCCGTACCAGGTGGCCAGCAGGGTCGCGGTGGACAGCGCGAACGGGAGCCGCCGCCCTGCGACCACGTAGTCCTCGACGGTCGTGACCTTGGCCTGGGCCCACACCCCCAGCGCCAGCGTCCCTGCGAGGCACCCGAACAGGGCCAGCTGCGCCGCGGCGTCGTGGGTCATCGCAGGACCTCCCCCAGCGCTTGTCGCCCAGCGGCCTGCGCACGGCAATGCACACCCCGACCGGATAGAGGGCGCCCCCCGCCGGAGCCACGATGTCCGACCCCACGCCGGGATTCTGGGACGGTGTCGCGGCCCCCGCGACCGTCGACTGGTGCGAGCCGAACTACGCCGTCACGCCGTACGTGGCCGAGTTCTGGAACGCGACGTCCAGCCTGTGGATGGTCGTGCTCGGCGGGATCGGGATGGCACTGCTGGCCAACCGGCGGCGCTTTCACGGCATGTTCGCCGGACTCGGCCTGGTGGGCATCGGGTCCGCGGCGTTCCACGGCACCCTGCTGCGGCCCGCCCAGGCGCTCGACGAGCTGCCGATGGTGTTCTTGAGCCTGCACGGCGCCTGGATCGTCGCACACCGAGGAAAGAACTGGAACGACGGCCATGTGGTCGCCGCGGTGCTGGTGGCGTTCGCGGTCGTGTTCTCCGGCACCTACTACACCCTGCCGTGGGCGTTCTCGTTCTTCCTGCTGGTGTACGGCGGGATGGTCACCTGGCTCACCCTCACCAGCGCCTGGCTCACGCTCGGCCGGGGGGATGCCCGCCAGACACGCCTGCTGTGGGGGGCGGCCGGCGGGTTCTTCGGCGGCCTCGTGGGGTGCTGGATCCCCGAGCACCTCCTCTTGTCCTGCGACCACCCGATCCAGTCGCTGCACCTGCACAGCATCTGGCACCTGCTCGCCGGCACCGGCACGTTCACGTTCATCCTGTGGATGATCGGGATGGACGACAAGGTCCGCCAGGGCGCCCTTCCCGAGGCGTCCGGGCCATCCGCGCAGGCGGTCGATCCAGAACCCTAGGGCGTCCCGCGCTACGCTGACCCGAGAGCCGTCGCGGGGCGGCCCACACGAGGCGCCCCCATGTCCTCCCGTCGACCGGTCCAAGGACTCACCCGATGGGCACGTCTCGCCCGGCTCGGACTGTCGGGCGCGGGCACCGCGCTCACGGGGCAAGATCCCACCGCCCTCGCCGAACGGGCCGCCACCCAGCTCGCCGACCTCCGCGGGCTCGCCGCCAAGGCGGGCCAGCTCGGCAGCTACCTCGACGCCGTGCTCCCCAAGGAAGCCCCGCCTGGCGTCCGCGAGGCCCTCCAGCGCCTCAACGCCTCCACCACCACCTCGCCCTGGGAAGACATCGAGGCGACGATTCGTGCCGATGTTCCGGCGTCCGCCGACGCCCTCCTCGACGCGCTCGATCGCCCCCCTGTCGCCTCCGGATCCATCGCCCAGGTCCACCGGGCCACCCACCCGGAGGTCGGACCCGTCGCGGTCAAGGTCCAGCACCCCGGGGTCGCCGAGGTGCTCCGCAGCGAGCTGTCCCAGGCGGGCCTGGTGATCCGCGTGGCGGGCGCCGTCATGCCGGGCGCCTCCGACACCTACGACGAGATCCGGGACCGCTTCTACGATGAGCTGGACCAACGGGTCGAAGCCCGCCGGACCCGCGCCTACCAGCAGGCGATGGCCGATCTCGACGGGGTGACCGTCCCCACCGTGGTCGACGCGTGGTCCGGAGACCGGGTCCTCACCACCACCTGGTGCGACGGCCTGGACCTGGACACGGCCCGCACCCACCTCCCGGAGCCCGTGCGGGCGCGCGCGGCCCACCACCTCCTGTCGACCTTTGGCCAGGGGATCGCCCACAGCCAGGTCCATGGAGACCCCAACGCCGGCAACTTCCGGTTCACGGAGCAGGGGGACGTCGTGGTGCTGGACCTCGGGTGCGTTCAGCCCGTGCCCGCCGAGGCGCGGCGTTCCCTACTCGACGCGTTGCGGAGCGCCGATCCCGAGGCGCTCGCCCACGTCCTCGGCCAGCCCACCACCGGCCCGCTCCGCGACCCCGTCCTGGCCCTCACGACCGGGCTGCTCGCCCCGTGGTCGGTGCAGGGACGGATCGACAAGGCGATGCTCCACCGCATCGGCGCCGCCACACCGCAGTTCAAGGCCGCAGTGGCCCGGCAGCGCGGCACCGCAGGGCCGCCGTGGATGCCCCTCATCCTTCGGACCTGGATCGGCCTGCTCGCCCACGCCCACCACCTGGACGCGCCGATCGACGGGCCAGCCCTCCGCGCGGCCCTGCCCGAGCCGGTCTGAACTCGAATCCGCGGCGCCGCGATGAAAGCCCCCAGCCGCTTGGAGACCGCGCCCTTCGTGGAGCGGACCCCCCAACGCACGAAGCGCCAGAGATCCCTTGGGATCCCCAGCGCCGATGCCTAGGAAAGGCACGCTCGCGTTGGTTCCGGGCGTGGCGAAGCCACCACGCGCCGGGCCGGCGTGCAGGAGACACCAGAGCATCCCCTGCGTTCGGCCCAGGGCGCTGCCCGTTCAGGCGCGCCCAGAACCAGGCTGATCAGTAACGGCCGCCGCCGCCACCGTAGCCGCCGCCACCGCCGCCGCCGTAGCCGCC
>JAUHWK010000042.1 GCA_030424555.1 bacterium
GCCGGCCGCCTCGATGGCGGCAAGGCCGCCGATGGGCTCGCCCCGCGCGACCGGGCCGCGCTGGCCGGCCGCGGCGACGACCACCGCGACGGCGCTGTCCGGCGAGAACGCGAGCGGGGCGTCGGCGACGAGCGAGGCGGTGGTGAGCTTCTCGGTGCCGACGGCGGCGGTGTACACGAGCGGCTTGATCGTGGACCCGACCTGGCGGCGCGCCTGGCTGGTGCGGTCGAGCTGGGAGCGTCCGAAGTCCGAGCCCCCGACCATCGCCCGGATCGCCCCGGTGTCCATGTCGAAGGACAGCAGGGCCGCCTCGACCTCGGCCGTGGGCCACAACCGCAACGCGACCAGGCCCTCCGCCCCTTCGCCCGGTGTGCCGTCGAACGCCTCGGACACGGACGCTTCGGCGGTGGACAGCGCGACGACGCGGACGGGGAGGATGTCGCCACGGCGAAGGATCCCGCCGTCCTTGGTGCGATCGCCGTCGTCGTCGACGGGCATCGTGAGGTCGTCCTGGGCCCGGTACTTGTAGTTGCGGTCGGGGTTGGGGACGTACACCCACTGGGACCAGGCCAAGGGGACGATGCCCTCGTGCCGCCCGACCCGCACCCGTGCCCAGGTCTTGTCGACCTCGGTGATCACGCCGGGGTGGACGTCGCCCACGGTGAGGGTGCTCTGAGAGGAGGCCGTGAGGTCTGCCGAGGTGACGGCCTGGGCCTCGACCATGGCGGCCTCGTGGGCGGCGATGTGGGCCTCGATGGCGGCATCCGAGGACAGGGTCTCCACGCCCTCGCGCCGGAGGCCCATGCGCTGGTCGGTGGCGGCCACGCCGTCGCGCACCACGTCCTGGGCGTGCTGCTGCAGGCCGAGATCGCAGGTGGTGTGGAGCGTGACGCCGCGGGCGAGGAGATCGGTCTGATCGCCGAGGCGCTCCACGAGCTCGCGCCGGGCCGCTTCGGTACACCAGGGCGCGATCTCTCGGAAGGTGTTGCGGCGGGGGACGACGTCGAGCGGCAGGGCGATGGCCTCGGCCGCCTGGTCGGCCGTGATCATCTCGAGGGTGACCATGCGGTCGAGCACGTAGGCCTGACGGCGGAGGGCGGCCTCGAGGCTGGCGTGCGGGTTCCACTTGGACGGGCGCGGGGGCAGGCCTGCGAGCACGGCGACCTGTCCCAGGTGCAGCTCGGCGACGGGCTTGCCGAAGAACGTGCGGGCCGCGGCCTCCACGCCGTACGCCTGCGACCCGAGGTAGATCTCGTTGAGGTACAGGTAGAGGATGCGCTCCTTGGGGAGCGCTTGCTCGATTCGCCAGGAGACGAAGGCCTCGCGAACCTTGCGCTCCAGCGCGCGCCGGTTGGACAGTAGGAAGTTCTTGGCGACCTGCTGGGTGATCGTGCTGCCGCCCTGGGCCCATCGCCCGGCGGCGAGGTTGCGCACCGCGGCGCGGCCGATCCCGAGGTAGTCGAGGCCGTCGTGGTGCCAGAAGTTGGCGTCCTCGGCGGCGACGAACGCGTCGCGGACGACGGGCGGGATGTCGTCCCAGGCCAGCAGGTACCGGCGCTGCTCGTAGATCTCGCCGAGCAGCTCGCCGCGGCGGTCGAGCACCCGGGTGACCCCCGGTGGGCGGTACACCTCGAGCTGGGCGACGTCGGGCAGATCGGTGCCGTAGGTGGCGCGCAGCCACATCCACGCGCCGCCGGCGGCGACCGCGCCGAGCCCGATCAGCACCAACAGGCCCGTGAGCCAGCGTCGCCCGCGGCGCCGGGTGGGGGGCGGGGCGTCGTCGGGGAGGCCGGACTCGGTGGCGGGATCGAACGCCTCGGGGGGCGCCTGGGTGGCGGCGGGCGAGGCGGTGGCCGGGTCGAACCGGGAGGGGGGGCTGTCGTCGGCCGTGGACAAGGCGTCGGCGTCCAGGGACGGGACCGACGGCGACTCGGGGGCCCTCGGTGGCGTGGGGGTTGGCACCGGCGCCTTGCGGGGGCTGCGGGTCGCGGCGGGGCGCGGTGGGGCGGGCGCATCCTCGGGGTCGGGCTCCGACGGCGGGGGCGGCGGGACGATCCCAGGCGAGGTCGACAGCCGGGTCGGGGCCTCGGGGTCGGGCGCATGGGGGGGGGACGGCAGGGCCGCCTCGCGGTCGAGCACGGGCATCGGGCGGCCTGGTTGCAGGACCGTCACCGAGGCCTCGGCCGCGGTTCCCGCGATCCGACGCTGGATCACGCGCGCGCGCACCGCGTCCGGGTAGCGCACGGTCAACGGACCGCCACATGCCGGGCATTGGATGCGGCTGTCGGGGGCTGGGTAGGGTTCGTCCAGCCCGAGGCGTGCCTCGCACCGGGGACAACGCAGGGAAGCGGGCATCACAGGGCCGTTCAGTGAACGGCGCCGGTATCGCGTCGGTGAGGTTCGTCGCAACGGACGGTCTGGGGTGGTCACCGGCAGCGACAGGTGGTTGACGCGCTCGCGATGGTGCCTCTACCATGGAAGCTGGGCCACCCCCCCAGGAGACGCGATGACCCTGCTCCTCCGGCCACTCCACATCCTGGTGACGACGGCCCTGCTCGGGGTCGCGCTCAACTGGGGTCCGGGGGGCGCGGATGGGGCGGTGGCGAGCCCGGATCCGAGGGCCTTCGGGCTCGGGGGGCCGATCGGCAGCGATCCGATCCGGCTGCCCTTGCTGCGGGAGGCGCTCGCGCCGGTGGGCGAGACCTACGTGCTGCCCGATCGGGTCGACCCGGAGCGGATGCTGCGCGGCGCGCTCCGGAGCGTGGAGCGCCACGTCCCGGAGACCCTGTTTCAACGCGACGAGTCGCTGCTGCACGTCCACGTGGGAGACCACCGATCGGCCTTCACGCTGGCGCCGGTCCAGGACCTCGACACCCTGCAGGCCACGCTGGAGCAGGTCGCGGGGGTGCTGGTCGCCCACCTGGAGGACGGGGACGTCGAGCAGGGGGCGGACCACCATCCGCTCCGGGTGGCGCTGGAGATGGTGATCGCGCGCGGGGTGCTCGGCACGTTGGATCCGCACACGGCGCTGCTGGCCCCCGAGGCCTCCCGCCGCATGGACGTCGAGAACCGCGGGGAGTTTGGCGGACTGGGGATCCAGATCGCGATCGACGACGAGCGGCTGATCGTCGACCAGGTGTTGCCCGGCCATCCCGCTGCGGTGGCGGGCGTGCGCGACCGGGACCACGTCCGACGCATCGACGGCCAGTCCACGATCAACCTCACGCTGGACGAGACGGTCGAGCTGCTGCGCGGCCCGGTGGGTGCGCCCGTCAGCCTGGAGATCGTCCGGGCGGGAGAGGACGCGCCGATCGAGGTGGTCGTCCACCGCGCCAACATCAAGATCCTCGAGGTGGAGGCCTGGGCGATGCCGGGTGGGGTCGCGTACGTCCGGCTGCCCAGCTTCCACGCCACCGCCGCGGCCGATCTCCAGGCCCACCTGCGGCGCCTGGCCCGGGAGGAGGGCGGCCTGCGTGGGGTCGTCCTGGACCTGCGCGACAACCCCGGCGGCTACCTCAACCAGGCGATCGACGTGGCCGATCTCTTCCTTGGGCAGGGGGAGATCGTCAGCACACGCGGGCCGCGGGACGTGCGGCCGCGCGCGGAGCTGGCCCGTCCGGCCGGCACGCTGGACGCGACGCCGATGGCGGTGCTGGTCAACGCGTGGTCGGCCTCGGCCTCGGAGATCGTCGCCGGCGCGCTGCGGGCGCATGGGCGCGCGGTGATCGTCGGGGAGCGCACGTTCGGCAAGGGGAGCGTCCAGAACCTCCACCCGCTGCCCTACGATGCCCGGCTCAAGCTCACGATCGCGCACTACCTCACGCCTGGAGACCGCAGCATCCAGTCGGTGGGGATCCCGGCCGACGTCGAGCTGGTCCACAGCGTCGTCGGGTGGCGCGAGGACCCGGACGGACGGGTGCCCGACGCCTTGATGTACGGACGGGAGTGGGTGCGTCGCGAGGCCGATCTCGACGAGCACCTCGAGGGTGTGTCCGAGCCCCTGCAGGATGCGGCCTACCGCCTGCGGTGGGTGGACGGCTGGGACGAGCCCGACCACCGGGCAGGCCAGGCGCCCGACCCGGCTGACGACGGCGAGCTCCGGTTCGCGATGGCGCTGATCCAGGGGGCGGCTGGTCCGTCCCGCGCCGAGATCCTGGCGGGGGCGGACGCCCTCGTGACGCGCTGGCGGCGCGACCAGGATCGCCGGAGCGTCGAGGCGTTCGAGGGCATCGGGCTGGACTGGCGCGACGGGCCCACCGTCTCCCAGCCCCGGGTGGACATGCAGCTGGCGATCGAGGGCGACGAGCTGGCCGCCGGCCAGACCCGCGAGGTCACGCTGACCGTGGTCAACCGCAGCCCCGAGCCGCTGTCGCGCGTGGTCGTCGTCGCCGAGGATCACGACGTGCTGGAGGGCCGCGAGTTCCTGATCGGGCGGCTGGAGCCCGGGGCGTCGCGGTCGTGGACGCGGTCCGTCGCCCTGGAGGACGGCTACCCAGCCGAGACGTCGCCGGTTCGGCTGTCCCTGCGGGACGCGTCGGAAGGGGAGATCGCCACGGCGCAAGCGGTCGTTCGGGTCCGGGGGCAGGCACTCCCGCGGCTGGCGTGGTCCTGGGAGCTGGTGCCGGGCGACGTGGGCGTGGTGGCGGTGGACGAGGTGGTGCGGCTCCGCCTGACCGTGCGCAACGTGGGAGACGGGCCGGCGACGGGCGCCACCGCCCGCATCCGCAACCGCTCTGGCCGAGCCCTGGACATCCTCACGGGCACCCTGCACGCGGGCACCTGGCGGGTTCACGGTGAGGGGGTGTGCAGCCCCTCGGCACCGGGCTGGATCGCGGGCGCGATGGTCGGCACCGACGATCCCGATCATCCGCGCGTCCGGGGACGTCTTCCGCCGGTGTGGCCGGAGGGGTGTGCCCCGGTGCTGGCGCCCGGCGAGTCCTGGACTGGCGACTTCGAGGTCGAGGTCCGCGAGCCGTTCGTCGGATCGTACGCGCTTGATCTCACGCTGCGGGAGGACCGCGCCTACGACTGGGCCACGGTTGTGCGCGAGGGCTTCTCCGAGCTGGATGGCCACGAGGAGCGCGTGACGTTCGACCTGGGATCGATCGGGCGCAGCGTCCCGGAGCGGGTCCCGCCCCGCATCGAGCTCACCCGGCTCCCGCCCGACCAGACCGCGGCCTCGCGGGTGACCGTGTCGGGCCGGGTGACCGACGATGTCGGCGTGGACTGGGTCACCGTGTTCGCGGGCGAGGACAAGGTGGGGCTGGAAGACGTGGCCGACACCCTGCGCCTCGGCCGGGTCCCGTTCACCGCCGACGTCCCGCTCGGAGACGGCGCGACCACGGTCAGTGTGGTCGCCCGCGACGCCGAGGGGTGGACCACCACCACCTCTCGCGTGGTCTGGCGGGAGCCCGAGGCGCTGCGCGCGCAGGTGGACCCGGCGACCTTGCCCTGACCGCTCGCGCCGGGCGGTCGGGGGCACGGGCCTCGGGGCAGATCGGATAGCGGGGACGGACCCCGGGACGGTCCGGGCGGAGGAGGTCCGGTGGACATCGTCGTCCGCGGCGCGCGCGAGCACACCCTGAAGGGGATCGACCTGACGATCGAGGCCGGCACGCTGGTGGCGTTCTGCGGGCGCTCGGGGTCGGGAAAGACCTCCATGGCGCTCGACACGCTGCACGCCGAAGGACGCCGTCGCTACCTCGACGCGCTCGCGTTCGGGCGGCGCTCGGCGGTGGGCGCGCTCCCGCGGCCTGCGGTGGACGGCATCCTCGGGCTCCCCCCGACCGTCGCGATCGAACAGATCGCGCCGCCGCCCGCCCGCACGGCGACCGTGGCCACGGCGACCGATCTGCTCGCGGTGCTGCAGGTGTTGTGGGGCCGAGCGGGCACGCTGCGGGACCCGGTGTCGGGGGCGCCGGTGGTCGTCACGCCGATCGACGCGATCGTCGCCGAGGTCCTGTCCTGGCCGGAGGGCACGCGCCTGCACATCGAGGCCCCGCTGCCGTCGGCCGAGGACGGGGCAGGGGTGCTGCGGGAGGTGGTGCGGGCAGGTTTTGGTCGGGTGCGCGTGGGCGGCGCGGTGGTGGCTGTGGAGGCGGTGCGGCCCGCAGACCTCGACGGGGAGGCCCGGTTGGTGGTCGACCGGCTGAAGGTCCGGCCGGACCGGGCGGACCGTCTGTACGATGCGCTGCGCACGGCCTCGCGCGCAGGACAGGGACGGGTGGTGGTGGTGGCGGACGACACGCCCCATCCCTTCGCGGCCCATCCGGTGGGAGAGGATGGACGCGCGCTTCCAGAGCGATCCCCCGCGCTGTTCCGCACCCCTGGGGCCCACGCGTGTGGGCGCTGTGGTGGACGTCCCGCACCCGAGGACCCGCCCTGTCCAGCGTGTGGAGGCACGGGCTGGGGCCCGGTGGCGCGGGCGGTCACCTTTGCGGGCCACACCCTCCCCGAGGTCCTGGCCCGCCCCGTGTCGTGGCTGGCGCACGGGCTGGAGGACGGTCCCCGGGACGCGGTGACGGAGCCGCTGCTCGACGAGCTGGCGCGTCGGGTCGACGCCCTGGTTCGCCTGGACCTGGGGGCCCTCCCGCTCGACCGGGACGCCACCGCCTTGTCCTCGGGAGAGTGGCAGCGGGTGCGGCTCGCGTCCCACCTCGGGGCAGACCTCTCGGGCGTGCTCGCGGTGGTCGACGAGCCGGAGGCCGGGCTGGACGAGGCACGGGTCGCCCAGGTGGGGGCGGTCCTCCAGGCCCTCGTGGCGCAGGGCAACACCGTGATCGTGATCGCCCACCATCCCGTCCTGCTGTCGATGGCGGACCGCGCGGTGGAGTTCGGGCCGGGACCGGGGCCCGCGGGCGGGTCGATCGTGTACGACGGGCCTCCGTCGGGCCTGGCGAAGGCCGACACGCCCACCGGCAGGGCGTGGCGTGGGGAGATCGGGCTGGATCGGCCCGCGCGGGATGGGTCGGGGGACCTCGCGGTGCCGGGCTGGCAGGCGGCGGTCCGCCGTGGCGGCCTCACGGCGGTCGTCGGCGTGTCGGGGGCAGGAAAGAGCGGTCTGCTGGCCGCGGTGTCGGCGCTCGCGGGGGAGGCGGGGTCCGCCGATCTGGAGCGGCTGGTCACGGGGGACGGGCAGGCGGCCCGGGGGAGTCGGCGCTCGATGCCGGCCACCTACGTGGGCCTGTGGGACGTGGTCCGCGACCT
This sequence comes from bacterium, assembly GCA_030424555.1. GTDB lineage: Bacteria > Myxococcota_A > UBA796 > UBA796 > JAUHWK01. Next base: position 7,207 of record JAUHWK010000042.1, read on the forward strand.
GCTCGCCGCCACCGCGGAGGCCAAGGTCCGCGGCCTGGAGGCCCGCGCGTTCTCGCTCAACGTGGCGGGGGGACGCTGCGAGACCTGCCTCGGGCTCGGATCCCGGCGGGTGTCGCTCGACGTGGTCGCGGACGTCGACGTGCCCTGTGAGACCTGCGAAGGCCGTCGGTTCGCGGCGGACGTGCTGTCGGTGACGTGGAAGGGGCGCCACGCCGCCCAGCTGCTCGACCTGCGCGCGGACGAGGCGCTCGTCCTGCTCGCGGGGCACCCCAAGCTGGAGGAAGGACTGCGGGCCCTGGTGGAGGTGGGGCTCGGGTACGTGCCCCTGGGGCAGCCCGTCGACACCCTCTCAGGTGGCGAGCAGCGCCGGCTTCGGCTGGCGAGGGCGCTGGTGCGGGCGGTGCGGCGGGGGGCGGACGACACGCTGGTGGTGCTGGACGATCCCACCGCGGGCCTGCACCCGGCGGACGTCCCGACGATCGTCGATCTGCTGGATGCGTTCACCGCCCGGGGGGCCACGGTGGTGGTCGCGACCCACCACGCCCCGCTCGCGGCCGTTGCGGATCGGGTGATCGCGGTGGCGGAGGGAGCGGTGGTGTCGGTCAGCGATCGGACGACGTGAACCGGACCACACCGAGCTTGGCGGCCTGGGCGAGCACGCGGTCCAGGGTCTCCACCGCCTGATCCCGCCAGTCGTAGCGCGCGGGGATGATGCCGCGGTCGGCGGCTTCCTCCAGCTCGATCTGGTTGGGCAGGATGAAGTAGTTGCAGTCGCCGCCGTACCCGGCCGGATCGACCTCGATCACCGGGATCGCCGTGGGCGGGCGCGGGTCACGGGCGGCCATGCGCGCCTCGTCGAGGCAGTCCCACAGCGCGTTGGTGGCGGCGTTGCGGGTGGTGAGCGGCTCCAGTCCGAACCGCTCCTGGATCGTCTTGAGCACGCTGGTGTGCTCGTACTGGGTGTCGACGACGCCGGTCTTGGCGTAGGGGCCCAGGACGAGACCGGGGATGCGGAAGCCGAGCTGGTCGAAGCCCTCCTCGGCGTGGTCGTCGGGCATGGTCGGGGGCGGGACGTGGTCGAAGAAGCCGCCGTTCTCGTCGTAGTTGACGATCATCAGGCTGCCCTCCCACTGCGGGGACTCCGCGAGGGCGCGGTACACGGCGCCGACGAGCACCTGGCCGAGCATGTGGGGGTGGGGCGGGTGGTCGTCGTTCATCGAGTAGCCAGGCTCGACGAACACCACCTGCGGAAGGGTGCCGGCCGACGCGTCCTCGAAGAAGAACGAGACGGGGACGATGCGGCCCTCCTGGTTCTGCTCGTCGAGCTCGCCCGCGTTGTAGGCGATGAGCGAGGAGAACGGCAGGTCGTGGACGTACGACTTCCAAGTGATGCCCGCCTCGTCGAGCTGCTCGAAGATGCTCTTGGCGGGGAACGGCACCCGGCCGAAGTCGTTGGTGGCCATGCCGTCGGACGTGCCGCACAGGGCGTAGAAGCGGTTGGGCCAGGTGGACGACAGGACCGATCCGAACCATCGCTGACACAGGGCGTTGTCGTCGGCGAGGGCGTAGAAAACCGGGAGATCCTCGCGTTGATAGTAGCCCATCGCCTCCGCGCTCTCGGGCTCAGTGCCCCCGAGGTGGGCGGTGACGAAGCCGTCGTTGGCGCCCTCGTTGTGCTGGCGGCGGCTGCTGCTCCAGCCGTGGGGCGGGTCCTCGAGGCACTCGTGCTCGAGCCGGAACGGGGCGACGGGTGTGCCGTCGGCGTCGGGGTTGGTCATCCCGGGGGCGAGGCCGTCGACGTCCGAGCGTCGCTCCACCAAGCTGAGGGCCCCGAAGTAGTGGTCGAACGAGCGGTTCTCCATCATCAACACGACGATGGTCTGGATGGCCTCCCGGGGCTCGCCCGGCACGTCCGAGTCGGTGTCGGAGTCCGCCGGGGGGGCGGGGCTGTCCTTGCATGCGGCCATGCCCGCGGTGCCCGCACCGAGGATTCGGAGGGCGTCGCGGCGGGAGACGGAGCGGCTGCGGTCACGCATGGAGACCTCCAAGGGTGGAGGATTCTACCGCGGGGTCCAGGGCCGGGCCGTTTCGACTGGGTGAAAACAGGACCGTGCCGTCACGAGAACATCGGCGCCATGGTCGCGGGTTGCTCGACGTAGCCGCGAAGGACCTGGAGAAACCGGGCCCCGACCGCTCCGTCGAGCGAGCGGTGGTCGCAGGTCATCGTCACGTCCATGCGCCACCCGACGGTGAGACGGCCGTCTTCGACCACGGGACGCTGCTCGAGGGCGCCGACCGCGAGGATGGCGGCCGCCGGCGGGTTGAGGATCGCGTCGAAGCGCGTGATCCCCATCATGCCGAGGTTGCTGACGGTGAAGGTGTTGCCCTGGTACTCCACGGGGGCCAGCGTGCCCTCGCGTGCCTTGGTGGCGAGCGCGCGGGCGGTGCGGGCGATCTCCCGGACGGAGAGGCGGTCGCAGTCGCGGATCACGGGCGTGATCAGGCCGTCGGGGACCGCGACGGCCATCCCGACATGGCACCCGCCGAACCGCGTCATCGACTTGCCGTCGGCGTTCCAGGACGTGCGGGCCTCGGGCGTGGCGCGAAGGGCCCGGCCGACGGCGGCGAGGAACAGGTCGTTGTAGGACACGCGGTCGTCGGGGAACGCCGCCTTGAGCTGCGCACGCAGGGCCACGGTGGCCGCCATGTCGAACGTGACCTGGAGGCGGAAGGTGGGCGCGTTGCGGTGGACCTCGGCCAGGCGCGACGCGATGGTGCGGCGCATGGGGGAGGCCTTGATCGTCTCGTCGGGTGGCACGGGGACGACCGCGCCGCCGCGGGCGGGGCGATGTTGCTCGACGTCGGCGCGGGTCACGCGCCCGTGGGGGCCTGTGCCGGCGACGTGGGCCAGGTCGACGCCGGCCTCCTGGGCCGCCTTGCGGGCGGCCGGGCTGGCGCGCACCGGTCCGCGGCCTGCGGCGCCCTGCACCTTGCGGGCGGCGGCGGGGCCGGTGGGGGCGAGGCCCCGATCGCCCGGGGGATCCAGGACCCAGTCCGGGAGGGACTTGCCGTGCCAGGACCGGCCGGCGTCGGGCACGGGCACGGGCGACGACGGGGCCGGTGGCTCCGGGGTGTCGCCCGAGGCGTCGGCCGGGGTGTCGTCGGAGACGGCGTCCTGAGCCGGGGCGTCGCCCGAGGCGCTGGCCCGCAGGCGCGCCAGCTCGGCGCGGGCCTCGGCGATCAGGTCGGCAGCGTCTTCTCCCGCCTCGCCAAACACGGCGATCGGGGCATCGACCGGCACCTCGTCGTCCTCGTCGACCAGCAGGGCGAGCACGACGCCGTCGTCGAAGACCTCGGCCTCCATGGTGGCCTTGTCCGTCCCGATCTCGGCGAGGATGGTCCCGGACTCGAACGCGTCGCCGACAGCGACCCGCCAGGACTCCAGGGTGCCGATCTCCATCGTCGGGGAGACGGCCGGCAGGCGGTAGATCTCGGCCATGCGGTCTCCTTCAGCGTGCGCAGACGGTGCGCGCGGCCTCGACCACACGGGCGACGCTGGGCAGCGTCTCGCGCTCGAGGGCGGTGGCGTAGGGCTGGTTGACGTCCCGGTTCGTGACCCGGAGAACCGGCGCATCCAGGGCGTCAAAACAGGCCTCTTGGACGCGGGCGGCGATCTCGGCCCCCATCCCTGCGTACGGGTAGCCCTCTTGGACGACCACGACGCGGCCGGTGCGGGTCGCGGCCTCGAACAACGCGGCCTCGTCGAGCGGGCGCAGGCTGCGCAGGTCCAGCACCTGGGCCTCGATCCCGTGCTCGGCGGCGAGCTGCTCGGCGGCGTCGAGGCAGGTGTGGACGGTCTTGTTCCAGGTGACGAGCACGACGTCGTCGCCCTCACGCTTGGTGTCGGCCTTGCCGAGCGGGATGGTGAACTCGTCGTCGGGGACCTCGCCGGCCATCCCGTAGAGCATCTCGGACTCGAAGAACATCACCGGGTTGGGATCGCGGATGGCGGACTTGAGCAGTCCGTAGGCGTCGTGGGGGGTGGCGACGCTGACGATCTTGAGGCCGGGGAAGTGGGCGTACAGCCCCTCCAGCGCCATCGAGTGCTGGCTCGCCAGGTTCTCGGCTGCGCCGTTGGCGCCGCGGATCACCATGGGGACGGTGAACTGGCCCGCCGTCATGCTGACGATCTTGGCCGCGTTGTTCACGATCTGGTCGAACGCGACCAGGCTGAAGTTCCAGGTCATCACCTCGACGATCGGCTTGAGACCGGCCATCGCGGCGCCGACCGCGATCCCGGTGAAGCCGTTCTCGGCGATGGGGGTGTCGATCACGCGCTCGGGTCCGAACTCTTCGAGCATCCCCTGGCTGACCTTGTAGGCGCCGTCGTACTCGGCCACCTCTTCGCCCAACAGGAACACGTCGCCGTCGCGCCGCATCTCCTCGACCATCGCGCGCCGCAGCGCCTCCCGCATCAGCATCCGGGCCATCGTTCACTCCGCCCAGGTGTGGTCGTACAGCGTGGAGACGTCGGGCTCGGGGGCCTCGTCCGCCGCGACGAACGCGGCCTTGGCGCGCTCCTTGGCGGCGGCTTGGGCCTCGGCCAGCGCCTCGTCCGTCACCCCGAACGCCTCCCGAAGGTGGCCCTCGGCGAGGGTGAGGCCGTCTCGGTCGGTGCGCTCGGTCTCCAGCTCGCCCTCGGGCCGGTACTTGGCCGGATCGGACATGCTGTGGCCCCGGTAGCGGTAGGTCCATCCCTGGAGCAGGACCGGGCCCTTGCCGGACCGCGCGTGGTCGACCGCGGCGGAGACGTTGCGGAACACCTCGACGACGTCGTGGCCATCGAAGGTGTGGTGTGCCATCCCGACGCCGTCGGCGCGCTTGGCCAGGTCGGTGAGGAAGCTGGCACGCGCCACCGAGGTGCCCATCCCGTAGCCGTTGTTCTCGATCAAGAACACGGCGGGGAGCCTCCACAGCTGGGCCATCGCGAGGGACTCGAAGAACGCGCCCTGGTTGGTGGCGCCGTCGCCGAGGAAGGTGAGGCTGACGCCGTCGTCCTTGCGGTACCGGGCGGCGAACGCCGCACCTGCGCCGAGGGGGACGTGGCCGCCGACGATGCCGTACCCGCCCCAGAACTGGTGTTCCTTGCTGGCGAGGTGCATCGACCCCCCGATGCCCTTGCTGCACCCGGTGGCCTTGCCGAACAGCTCCGCCATCACGCCGTCGGGGTCCATCCCGCGGGCGAGGGCCTGGCCGTGCTCGCGGTAGGCCGTGATGACCGGATCCGTGTCGCGCAGGCTCGCGATCGCGCCGACCGCCATCGCTTCCTGGCCGATGTACAGGTGACAGAAGCCCAGGATGCGCTTCTGCTGGTACGCCCGCGCCGCCTGCTCCTCGAACCGTCGGATGAGGAGCATCCGTCGGTACAGGTCGAACAGGCGATCGCGGTCGAGCCCGGCGAGGGGTTCGTCCCCGACCTCGAGCATGCAAGCCTCCGCGCCGCGTGGTCGGTGCCGTATCGGTGCGGGGTGTCCGCACGCAAGGGCCGGGGCGCCAGCGTGTTGGGCCGTGACGCCCGAACCCTCGGACGGACCGGATCTCCCCGGCGTGCGGAGGGTGCCTCAGGACCGGTGGGTCACCAGACCTCGACCTCGGCCGTGAAGGACAGCACGGCGCTGATCTTGGGGTCGGTGGTGTCGACGTCGATGTCGGCTGCCGCGTCGATCAGGCCCTTGGCGAGATCCTTGTAGGAGTCCTTCTCGTCGTCGTCCCACAGGTCGTACGCGTCGATCAGCGGGTTGATCGTGCCGGCGAGGACGTCGGTCGTGGAGAACGCGCCGATCAGGAAGCCGTCGAGCTTCTCGGGGTTGGCGCCCCGCTCGGGGAAGTAGTCGCCGAACACCTTGGACCGCTTGATCGTCAGGTTGAGGACGGGCTCGTCGTCGTCGAACTGGAAGGGGAGCGAGACGCTGCCCTCGTCGAACGTCTGGAACCGGAGCTGGCCGGTGGACGGGACGGACGAGATGAACGTGCCGGTCATGCGCTGCTTGGGCAGGCCGGTCGTGGTGTCGATCTCGCCGTCGGCGGGGACGTAGGCGCCGTCGGTGTCCTTGACCGCGTTGGCGATCCCGATCTGCAGGACGTCGTCCTCGTCGTTGTCGGCACTCATCAGGACGATCGCGATCTCCTGGGCGATGATCGCCTCGAGGCGCGGGTTGACGTCGGCCACGGCGAAGCCGCCGGGGAACACGAGGTCGGCGGCGTCCAGCAGCTCGGAGATCTTGTTCTCCTTGGTGCCGTCTCCGTCGACGTCGGCCTTGCAGGGCTCGCAGGCAGCGGGCGCGAGGGCGATGCTGGTGATCTTGAACCGGCCACTGCTGAAGGTGACGCCCGGACGCCCGGTGTCGGTGCGGTAGGGATCGGTGTCGATCCCTGCGCTCGTGTCGATCCCGTCGGACTCGGAGGCGGTGTCGGAGTCCTTCGGGTTGACCTCTTGCGTCGTGGTGGTACAGGCAGCGGCCACCATCAAGGACGCGAGGAGCGGCAGGCGGGTGCGCGGCGTCATGGGCCCTCCAGCTGCCCACCGTGCCACCGATCCCCCCAAGGCGCAAGCCAGACCACACAAGTCTGACCAACCCTGCGGGCCCTGCCGGATGGCCCTCTCCGGCCCCGCGTGCTCCCACCCCTCGGCACCCGTTGCCCACCACCCACGTTCCCTCGACCCGGGGGCCGGTCGAGCCGGTCCGCCACGGTCTCCGGAGGCACCATGTCCGAACTCCTCGACCTGCTCCAGGCCGGAGATGTCGACGGCTTCAACGCAGCCCGCGGCGACACCCGCCTCGAGCTGTTCGCCGAGGAGCTCGCGGAGCTCTCGCTGTCCGGCGCCCAGCTGTCCCACGTCGTCCTCGACAAGTCCGACCTCACGAGCACCGACCTCACCGAGGCCCACCTCGTCGGCACCTCGATGAACGACATCGACGGCACCGGCCTGGTCCTCGACGGCGTGATCGCGCTGGGCGCCCGCCTGCGCGACGCGTGGATGGAGGAGGCCGACCTCACCGGCGCCGACCTGTCCCGGGCCGATCTGTCGGGGGCGGTCCTGCACCGCACCAAGGGCGAGGGCGTCCGGCTGCTGCACGCCAAGCTGCACGGTGCGGAGGCCGACGGCGCCACCTGGCCGCTGGCCGACTTCACCGAGGCCCGCCTCAAGGGCGCCGCGCTCAAGGGGTGCGACCTGTCCCGCAGCCGCTGGGTGGAGGCGCAGGCGGGGGACTGCGATCTGAGCGGATCGGACCTCACGGGGGCCGACGCCGCCACGGTGTCGATGCCCGGCGCCACGCTCGTGGGCACGTTGTTTCGTGCCGCCCGGATGCCCGGGGCCCAGCTCCCCAACGCCACCCTCACCCAGGCCGACCTGCGGGACGCCGATCTGACCGGGGCCAACCTGTCGGGGGCCGACCTGTCGGGCGCGAACCTGCGGGGCGCCATCCTGATCGACGCGACGCTGGACGGGGCCACCCTGACGGGGGCCGACCTGGAGGGCGCCGACCTCACCGGCGTGGACGTCACGGCGCTGGGGCTCGACGAGGCCCAGGTCGCGAGCCTGGCGCGCCATGGGGCCGTGTTCGATGTCGAAGCGGCCCTGACCTACGACGACGTCGCGGTCGCCCAGGCGGGCGGGGTGTTCGTCGCGGCCTGGCGCAACGAGGAGGACGACGGCTCCACGATGCGCTGGGCGCGGGTCGCCAAGGGCGAGGCGATCGAGGGTGGGGTGTTGGCGGTTCGCGGCGAGCGCGTGCTTCACCACGCGGTGGCGCCGGTCGGCGACGAGGTCCAGATCCACGTCCTGACCGAGCGGCCGGACGGCGCGACCATGCTGGTGTGGCGGGTCGGGGCAACCGGCCCGGCGCGCGGCCCGGTCGCCACCACGCTCGGGTACGACCCGGCCGTGCGTCCGCTGCTGCAGGTGGCCGACGGCACGGTGCGGGTGATCGGTCTGGCCCGGCGTGGCCCGACCCTGGTCGTGCACGAGGGCACGTCGGTCGACGGTCCGATGGCGGCCCTGGGGGGCCGGCCCATGAACACCGCCCGGGGGTTCGTCGGACGCACCCACCCGGTGCTGCTCGGCAAGGGCGGCGTGGTCCAGCAGCTCGACGGCACCACCCCGCGCAAGCCTGTCGGGGTTCCCGAGGGCTTCCCCGGTCCGGTGTGCGACGCGGTGCCGATCGACTCCGGTCGGCAGGATCGCGTGCCGGCCTCGGCGCGCGCCAGCGAGATCCTGGTCGTGTGGGCGGCGCCCGCCAAGCTGCGGGATCCGGGCGGGGTCCGGGCCCAGCGCCTGGGGATCGACGAGGAGCCGGAGCGGGTGGGCTTGGTGCCCGATGTGCTCGACCTCGAGGTCACGCCCGTGGGCGACGGCGCCTGGGTCGCCTGGATCGAGCAGGACGGGCCCGAGGAGCGTGCCGTGTGCGCCGCGTCGATTCCGGGCGGTCAGGTGCAGGACGTCGCGAGCGGCACCGAGCCGTGGACGACGGTCAAGCTGCTGCCGGGTGCGGAGCCGCGCGTGATGCTTCGCTCGCTGCTGGGCAAGGTCGAGGTGCGCGACCTCAAGGGGACCGTGCTCGTGGCGTTTGGCCAGCGGGTGAAGTTCTCGGCTTGATCGGCCGCGGCGTCAGTCGGGCGTCCGGTCCATCCCCTCGGTGGTGATGGCTGGACGGCCTCGCAGATCCTCGGGGATCACGAACGGCGTGTCCGTGATCGCGTCGGGGTCGAGCCAGCCCTCCCCGCCAGCGGTCCGGACGCGCACCAGCACCGCCTCGACCCCGATCGGGACCGGGACGTCGTGGCGGGTGACGAACGCCACGTGGGCGTCTCGGCGCGCCTGGCGCAGGTGAAGCGCCAGCAGCCAGGCGGTCTCGGCAGGGAACAGGACCCCGCTGCGTCGGGCGGCGTGCAGCGGGCGCGGTTGCCACACCGGCGGGGCGGAGGGGGCGTCGAGGACGCGCGTGCGGCTCCGGATCACGGCGAGCAGATCGGTGACGACGTCCCAACCCTCCTGCCGGCGGAACACCAGCGGGATCCCGGGCTCAGGCAGCGACGCGGCGGTGAGCAGGTGCTCAAGCCAGCCCGCCGCGCCGCGTCCTGGTGGGATCAGCACGTCGTCGCCGATCGCCTCGATCCAGAACCCGTCGTCGAGGTGGTGGACCCGTCCGGTGCGCAGGGTGCCGTCCCGCCGGGGCCAGGTGGCGGTGGCGGCCACGACGGGAGCGTCGGGGACGAGGGGCTCGCCCCAGGGGACCGCGAGGTCGGTCCGTAGGCTGACGGTGCAGCGGTCGCGGCGACGGCTCGCCGCGAGGACGATGGCCTCGTAGTCGAGCGAGTCCTCGCTGCCGATGGCGTGCTCGATCGAGTGCGACGGGAACAGCTGCATGGTGATCGCCACGTCGCCGAAGGCGAGGTCGAGGTCGATCAGGCAGACCTGGCGGGCGCC
>JAUHWK010000464.1 GCA_030424555.1 bacterium
CGGGGCAAGGCTAGTCCCGGGGGACGGGAGGCACGATGGACGAGGAAGCGGTGATCGCGATCGTGATGCTGATCGTCGGGGTCCCGGTCGTGGGGGGCGTCGGCCTCGCGGTCCTCCTCCTGTCGCTGTGGAGCCGGGTCCGTCGGCTGGAAGACCAGGTCCGTCGGCTGTCTCCACCCAGCGCCCCGGTGGTCCCCTCGCATGCAGCCCCCGAGCGATCGGCACCACCTGCTCCAGTGCCTGTCCGGCCCCCCGACACGGTCCCAGAGCCCACGGAAGTCCCGACCGTCCCTGCGGCCCCCGCGCCCGATCCCACCCCGGCCCCCGCAGACGAGCCGGCCGCCGCGACCGCAGCCCACGACGCGCCGTCTCCTCCACCAGCGGCCGTGCCGGTCTCCGCACCGTCCGCGCCCTCAACGCGCCCCACCCCCTCGCCTGGCCTGTCCCTCGAGCAGCTGATGGTCCGGGTGGGTGGCGGGCTGGGGGCGCTGTTGCTGTTGGCGGGCTCGCTGTTCGGCGTGCAGACCGCGATCGAGGCGGGGCTGCTCGGCCCAGGCATGCGCGTGTTCCTCGCGACCTGCTTCGGGCTCGCGGCGTGGGGTGCGGGCGCCACCGTTCGGCGCCTCGGTCCGTGGCTCGGCGGTGCGCTGTCCGGTGCCGGCGTCGGGGCCTTGTTCGGCGTGTTGTTCGCGTGCGTGTCGCTGTACGGGTTCCTGTCGCCCACGGTCGGATCGGTGCTCCTGCTGGCCCTCACGGCCGCCGCCACCGCCGACGGCGTCCGGTCCGACAACCGGGTCCTCGCCTCCCTCGCTGCCCTGGGCGCGCTGCTCACACCCGTCATCGTGTCCTCGGACGCCCCGTCCCTCGTCAGCCTGCTTGGCTGGCTCGCCGCCTCCGCCGCCATCGCCGCCACCGCAGCCGCCCACCGTCGGTGGCCGGAGCTGGTGGGCCTGGTCGGGGTGGGCACCTGGATCCTGACGGCCCTCGGCGTCGGGGACATCCCCCACGCCGCCCTGTGGCTGCGGGCCCTCGGCCCCTTCGCCGTGGCGGCCCCGTTCGCCGTGGCCGCGTTCGCGCGTCCGCACGGGGACGCCACCACCGCCCTCGCCGTGCTCGCCACGTGGGCGCTGACCAGCCTCGGCCTCGTCGTCGCGGACGACGTCCACGGCCCGTGGGTGCTGGTGCTCATCGGGATCGGCGCCACCGCCCTGTCGGCCGCCCTGGCGCGACGGATCGACCGGTCCTGGCCCATCGCCCTGGCCTGGACCACGGCGGGCCCCGCCGCCACCATTGTGGCCGCCACCCAGGCCGAGTCTGGGGATCCCTCGCTACTGGCCATGGCCACCATGGCGCTGCTTCTGCCCAGCCTGCCCGCGCTGATCCAGCCGCGGGGCGCGTGGTGGGCCCACGATGCCTGGCCGCTGGTTGGCATCGCCCCCGCCTTGGCCCTGGTCGCGGTGGACGAGACCCGCCTCACGGGCACGCTGCTGGCCCTCGCCCTGGCGGCGTCGGGGTTGTGGGGCCTCCGCGCAGGGAGCGGGTTCCGGGTGGGGATCGCCGGGCTCGCCGCCGCGGCCGCCCTGGTGGAGCCCGCGACCGACGCCCCCGGCATGGACTACGCGCTGATCCACGTCCTCGCCTGCCTGGGGGTGGCTGCGATCGCCACGTGGAGCCATCGGGTGTCCTCGGACGAACCGGGCTGGCGTCGCGCGGAGCTCGCCGCGGCCGGTCCCGCGCTGGCTGTGGCGTGGCCGCTGACGGTCGCTGCGCGCGAGGTGGTCGGCGACACGCTGGACGCGGTCGGCCCCGCCGTGCTCGCGCTTCAGATCGGTGCGCTGCTGTTCGTCGTGCCCCTGCCCGAGACCCCGGGCCGGCCGCTCCGGGCCGCGTGGGTCGCGATCGCCGGGTGGATGCTGGCGCTGGGCGCGGTCGTCGAGGCGACCTCCAGCCCGCTGTGGACGGTCGGGGTGGCGGGCTTGGTCTTGCTCGCGACCGAGGCCGGGCGCACGGGCGAGCGCGCGTCGCCCGTGGTCGCCAGCCTGTTCGCAGCCCTCGTGTCGCTGTGCTTGCTGCTCGACCCCGGCCTCGCCGACGACGTGGCGGCGTGGGGGGCGCTGGGGGTGCCGGTCCTCGCGCTCGCGACGGCCGTGCCCCTCGGCTGGGCTGCCCACCGCGCCACCGACCTCGGCCCCCTCACCACGAGCGTTCGTGCCGCCTTGGGCGCCTCCGCCGTCCTCACCGGGTTCGTGATGGTCAACCTGTGGATCGGGTCGGGCAACGCCGGATCGGCATGGAGCGACCCCTCGTTCGCCCTGGGCGCGCTGCGGAGCGTGTCGTGGGGCCTGTACGGGCTCGCGCTGTTCGGACTGGGGGCGCGGATGTCGTCCCGCGCCCTGCGGCTGACCGGGTTCGGCCTCGTCCTGCTCGGCGCGGCCAAGGTGTTCGCGGTCGACCTGTGGTCCTTGTCGGGCCTCGCCCGGGTGGTGAGCGCGCTGGGCCTCGGCGCCACCCTGATGGCGGCCGCGTTCGGGGTCCAGCGGATGCTGCGGTCGGACACCACCAGCGGCGCGAACGAGGCGTAGCTCCCCTCCTGGACCCCGCGCCCCGCATGTGACACACCGGACCCACGGCACGACGGACGCGACGCCCGCGTCCCAGCCGTGGGGAGGGAGCATGGGGTGTGGGTGTGGTGACGCGACGTCGGGCGGTTCCGCCACGATGTCTCCGGAGCTGGTCGCCTCGTTCGTCGATGCCCTCGATGAGGGATCCACCTTCACGGTCGGGGTGCTCGAGGGCCGCCCCGTGCTGATCGGGGAGCCTTCCGAGGACGTGCCGGGCGCTGCCTACCGATACCTGGTGGAGCGCTTTGGCGCGGCGGTGGAGTTTCGCTTCACCGTGGGCCACGACGCCCAGGTGGCGATGCAGGTCCAGGTGGCGGGCCGCGTCACCCGGGAGGCGCACGGCCAGGTGATGCCCGCGCCGTCCGAGGAGGCGCCGTCCGGCATCCTCTGGGACACCCGCGGGGCGCGCTGGGGCTGCCACAACGACTGCTTCTACGGGTGCCTCAACGACCAGTGCGGCAGCTGCAACGGCGCGCTGGGCTGCGTGTTCTGGTGCACCCTGCGGTGCCACTTCCGCTGCTGCTGAGCGCGGTCAGCAACAGCCGCCTGCTCCGGCCCCGGTCTGGTCCGCGTACTGCTGGGCCGCCAGGGTCGGATCGCAGGGAAACTCCCCGAAGTGCGGCCCCGCCTCGGTCACCGAGAACCAGGGCGCGAACCGGGTCTGGGTGAGCATCGCCGCCGTGTTGCCACACACGCGCTCCGGACGGCCCCGCTCG
>JAUHWK010000465.1 GCA_030424555.1 bacterium
GGGTGTCGCGATCGCAGTCGACATCCACCCGGCGCAGGCGCTGCACGGCGCCCGAGGTGGCCCCCTTGCGCCACAGCGCGTTGCGCGAGCGGGACCAGTACGCGCCGATGCCCTCGGTGAGCGCGGCCTCCAGGCTCTCGCGGTTGGAGTAGGCCAGGCCGAGCGCGCGGTCGTGGACGTCGCAGACGACGGTGGGCCACATCCCGTCGGGACGATCGCTGCGCAGGGGGGCGGCGAACGCGTCCACGAGCGGAAGACGGCCGGTGTAGATCGCCATCCCGACCTGGCTGTCGGCGCCCATCCGGTCGAGGGCGGCGATCTCGTCGGGGGTGGTGATGCCCCCGGCGATCGTGACGCGGGCGTCTCCTGCCGCGTCGAGCAGGGGCTGGACCCGGTCCATCGCCGTGCCGCCCAGGCGTCCCTCCTTCTCGACGAAGGTGACGAGGAAGCCCCCGACGTGGTCGCGCAGCGCGGCCATGCGGTCGACGATGCTGGCACCGGTGCGGGTGGTCCACCCGTGGGTGACGACCTCGCCGTCCACGGCGTCCACGGCCGCGATCACGCGCTCGCGGGGGAGCTGCGCGCACAGGTCGGGCCGGGCGGCCGTGCCCAGGATGATCTTGGCGGCCCCCGCATCCAGCCAGGCCTTGGCCGTCTCCAGGTCCCGGATGCCGCCCCCCACGCGGCAGCGGTGCTTGGCGCACAGGGTCCGGATCACGTCTGCGTTCGATCCGGTGCCCAGGGCGGCGTCCAGGTCGATCACGGCGATCTCGCCCACCCGCCCGAACGTGTCGGCGAGGTCCCAGGGCGGACCGGCGTCGAGCGCGCGCTCCTTGCCACCGACGAGCTGGACGGCGTGGCCTCCTTGGAGGTCGATGCTGGGGACGATCATCGGCGAACCTCGATGCCGTGGGTGGCGAGCTCTGCCTTGAGGGCGTCGGGCGTCGTGTCGCCATCGTGGAAGATGCTGGCGGCGAGGACGGCGTCGGCGCCGGCCTCCAGCGCGTCGACACAGTGCTGGGCGGTGTCCGCGCCGCCCGATGCGATCACGGGGACGCGCACGGCGGTGCTGACGGCGGTCAGCAAGGCGCAGTCGTAGCCGGAGCGGGTGCCGTCTCGGTCCCAGCTCGTGAGCAGGATCTCGCCGGCTCCGCGGGCGACCGCTTCCTCGGCCCAGGCGATCACGTCGATCCCGGTGCGGCGGGTGCCGGCGTGGGTGACGACCTCCCACCCCTCGGCCCCGCCTTCGCGGCGGGCGGCGTCGATGGCGATCACGGTGCACTGGGCGCCGAAGCGCTCGGACAAGCGGGAGAGCAGGGCCGGATCGGACACGGCGGCGGTGTTCACGCTGATCTTGTCGGCCCCGGCGTCCAGGAGCCGCGCGGCATCCTCGACCGCGCGAATGCCCCCGCCCACCGTGAGCGGGATCCCGAGGACGGCCCGCACCGCGGCCACCGTGTGAGCGGCGTTGGCGCGGCCCTCGGCAGTGGCCGACACGTCGAGGATCACGAGCTCGTCGCCCCCGTCGCGCTCGTAGCGGGACGCCTGCTCGGCGGGGTCGCCCGCGTCGCGCAGGCCCTGGAACTTCACGCCCTTGACCACGCGGCCGTCGCGGACGTCGAGGCAGGGGATGATGCGGCGGGTCAGCATCGCGTGTCCTCCGTCCCCAACCAGCGGCGCAGCAGGGCCTGGCCCCAGTCGCTCGACAGCTCGGGGTGGAACTGGCACGCCAGCACGCGATCGCGCTCGAGGGCGGCGACGAACGGCCCGCCGTGCTCGCCCATCGCGCCCTCCCAGCCCGGGGGGATGCGGGTGAGGCGGTAGCTGTTGGCGAAGTAGGCGTGGCCTGGCTGGAGCAGGGTGGCGTGGGCGGTGGGACGGATGCGGTTCCAGCCGAACTGGGGGACCCGGACGGTGTCGGGGAAGCGTCCGACGTGGGCGTCGAGCAGGCCCAAGCCCTCGACCCCGGGGGTCTCGTCGGAGCTGCGGCACAGCAGCTGCAGCCCGAGGCAGATCGCGAGGAAGGGCTTTCCGGCGTCGACGTGGTCCAGGATGACCTGGTCCAAGCCGGTGGCGCGCAGCGCGGCCATGCCCGCCCCGAACGCGCCCACGCCGGGCAGCATCAGGTGGGTGGCCTCGGCGGCCTCGGCGGGATCGTCGGTGACGATCACCTCCGCGCCAGCGCGGGTGAGTCCGGCGCGCACGCTGGCGAGGTTGGCGACGCCGGTGCGCAGGACGTGCAGGGAGGTCACGCGAGCACGCCCTTGGTGGACGGGATGTCGGACGCGCCCGTGCGGGCGACCGCCGCGCGCAGGGCGAGGGCCGTCGCCTTGAATGCCGCCTCGGCGAGGTGGTGGTCGTTGACGTGCCGGATGCGGTCGACGTGCAGGGTGAGGCGGGCCTCCAGGGCGATCGACTGGAGCAGGTGGACCAGGTTCTCGGTGGCCACGTCGCCCAGGCGCTCCCGAGTGAACGGCAGGTGGACCTCGGGCCACGGCCGGCCGGACAGATCGACCACGGTGCGGACGAGGGCTTCGTCGAGCGGGGCATAGGCATGGCCGAACCGCACGATGCCGCGGCGGTCGCCGAGCGCTTCCCGCAGGGCGGCGCCCAGGGCGAGCCCCACATCCTCGACGGTGTGGTGGTCGTCGATGTGGGTGTCACCGGTGGCGGTGATCTCCAGATCGAACCGCGCGTGCTTGGCGAGGGCGGTCAGCATGTGGTCGACGAAGCCGAGGCCGGTGCCGACGCGGGCGGTGCCGGATCCGTCGAGGACCAGGTGCAGGTGGATGTCGGTCTCGGACGTGGCGCGGTGGATGCGCGCCGCGCGCGGGGCGGGGGAGACGGTGTCGGTCATGGCAACCCCTCCAGGCCGGTGACGGTGGGGAACACCCGTGCGGCACCGGCGGCTCGTAGCGTGTCCGAGACGGATCCGACGTCCTCGCCGGGCGGCACGACGCCGATCGGGACGACGTGGGCGGCGCGGGCGGCGCGGATGTCGTCCACCGTGTCGCCGACCATCCAGGCCCGGGAGACCCCCAGCCGACGCAGGGCCTCGTGGACGGGGAATGGGTCGGGCTTGGCGGGGCCGTCCTCCATGCAGACCAGGGTGACGGGCCAGTCGAGCAGGCCGTGGCGGGCGAGGAAGCGCTCGGCGTCCTCGCGCGGCCGCCCGGTGACGATCGCGACCGGCAGGCCCCGTGCGAGGGCCTTGAGGTGGGGGGCGGGTGCGATCAGGGTCTCGCGTGACTCCAGGCCGGGCGTGCTGTCGGTGCCGAGGTACCGGGCCTGGAAGGTGGCGACGACGTCGTCGTAGGGGACGTCGAGGCCCTCGGCG
>JAUHWK010000466.1 GCA_030424555.1 bacterium
ACGCTGCCGTCGCCGTGGACGGTGCCAGCGTCCAGGGTGTCGATGCACAGGGTGCTGTCGAGGTTCGCGAGGTCGAGGAAGCGCAGCTGACCCCGGCGTCCAGGCCCGAGGGGTGCTGCCGTCGTGGGGTCGATCGCCTGCACCCGCAGCCAGGGGGGCGGCAGCAGGGGACCGCCAGGGTGTCCCCACAGCTGGCTGGACAGCTCGGTCATCCCGTACTCGGAGACGACCCGGCGCACGCCGAGCCGCGCGTGGACGAGGTCCACCAGATCCTGTTCCTCCCACGCCACCCGGCGGCCCTTGAACCCGCCGGTGACCATCACCACGCTGCCGGCAGGCAGGGGCGGGAGGTCGGCCTCGAGGGCGTCGGCGAGGGCGAACGCGGTGGCGGCCAGGAACACGGGCGCGGTGCGGCGCTGCAGGTCGTGGGCGAGGCCGGCGCGGTCGACCCGTCCTGCGACCAGGTGCGTCCGGCGGCGGTCGGCGGGGGCGAACCCAGCCACCATGTGTCCCAGGCTGCTGTCGGGGACCTCGGCAGGATCGGGGACGAGGGAGACGATGTCGTCGGGACGGTCGGGCACGCACCGCCGCGCCCAGGCCTGCGCGCCGTGGTCGTACACGCGGGCGTCGACGAGGGCATGGGTGCCGCGTCCGCCGCCGGTGGTGCCACTGGTGCGGAACACGGCGCCCGCGCGATCCGCTGGCACCGTGCCGATCAGCCCGTGCTTGAACGCCTCGACGGGCACGGCGGGGATCTGGTCGACGGAGGCCGCGGGGGTCGCGATCAGGCGACGCAGCCTGGCGTCGTGGGCGTGCTGGTGGCGGTGCAGGGCGAGGGCGAGGTCGTCGAACGGCTCGGGGGGCATGCCGACGAGGGACCCATCCATCCACGCGAGGATGCGGTCGGCCAGGGCGTCGCGTGCGGGGGAGGCGGCGGTCATCGGATCGCCGCCTGGACCGCGCGGGCGAATCCCTCGATCTGGGCATCGGTGAGGACGGCGGGGGGCGTGAGGGCGAGGGCGTCGTCCTGGGATCCGGCCGGCAAGACGATCCAGCCCGCGTCGAGCAGGCGACGGCAGACCCCGTACGCGCCAGGTCCGACCTCGGCGGCCAGCATCAGGCCGCGCCCGCGGGTGGCGATGCCCACGTCGGCCAGGGCCTGGACCAGTCGGGCCCCACGTTGGGTCGCGTGGGTGGGCATGTCGTCCTCGACCAGGGCGTCGAGCGCGGCGATGCCGGCCGCGCACCCCAGGGGGTGGCCGAGGAAGGTCTGGGTGGCGATGGCTTCCCACTGGCTCGCGCCCCACGCGTCCATCACCCGGCGGGTGCCCAGGCACGCGCTCAGCGGCAGCCCCCCGCCGAGCGCCTTGCCGGTGCACAGCAGATCGGGCGCTGCCCCCTGGGCCGGACCCTCCCACCACGCGCCGGTGCGTCCGAGGCCGCACTGGATCTCGTCGAACCCCACGAGGGCGCCGTGGGCCCGCGTGGTCTGGGCGAGCTCGGCCAGCCATCCCGGGGCGGGCACGCGCATCCCGCCCCGCCCTTGCAGGGGCTCCACCAGCACCAACCCCACCTCGCCATCCGCGAGCGCGTCGCGGACGGTCTGCATCGGGGCGCCCCACGGAAGGGTGCGGACGAAGGGGTGGGTGGTGTCGCGGAAGGGATCGGTGAACGACGGCTTGTAGGCCTGCAAGCCGAGGACGCCGAGCGCCAGTCCGTGGTAGCCGCCGTCGAACACGATCACGCCAGGGCGGCCGGTGGCGAGGCGGGCGGTGCGCACCGCGATGTCGACCGCATCCGCGCCGGACAACCCGAGCATGGCGACGTCGAGCCGGGTGCCGTCCGCATCGACGGGGGCCAGGGCCGCGAGCCGGGCGAGCAGGGCGACGCGCGTGGCGTCGGGGAAGGCGTCGCCCATCGCGTGCAGCAGGCGATCCGCTTGCTGGGTGATGGCGGCCACGACGCGGGGGTCCCGGTGGCCCAACAAGGCGACCGCGAACCCGGCCGTGAGGTCGACGTAGGTGTTGCCGTCCACGTCGCGCACGTTGGCGCCGCGGGCGTCGGACCACACGATCGGATCGGTGTCGGACGCGCCGATCGCCACGGCCCGGCGGGCGCGCCGCGCGGTGACGGCGGGACACTCGTGGGCGGCGAGCACATCGACCAGCGCCCGGCTCTGGGGACCCGGGATCGGACCGTCGACCCGCTGGGGGGGCTGGGATCCGAACGGGAGGGTGGGGGAGGTCACGTCGGGCTCCGGACAACGGTCGGACATCGCACGTCTGCCCCGGTCGATCCAGCGGCGGTCAGAACCGATAGCCCACGCGCACCACCCAGCTGAACCCCTTGGGGGGACGGTGCTGGGGGTACAGGACGAAGGTCTCGACGGTGTCGTCGGGGAGGCCGAACCGGAGCCGCTCGACCCGGGTGAGCAGGCTCGTGATCAGGTACCGCAGCTCGACGCCGACCACGAGGCCCCGCTCCAGCGGCACGTTGATGCCCCCCGCGAGCTCGGCCCGGAACGTCGGGAGGATGAACGACTGGGGCTCGGGGCCTTCGGGCTCCGCGACGCGGACCCGGAGCTGGAACGCGCTGGCGCCCAAGGCCCCGCCAACCCAGGGATCGACGCTGAACAGGCGGGTGTAGTGAAACGCGACCCGCAAGGCGCCGCCGGCCTCCCACGCCGACCAGCGAAACCGCACCCGCTCGGTGTCGGACACGGGCTGGGTCAGTGCCGCGGGCACCCAGGCGCCGCCGTAGTGTCCCTCAACCCCGAGGGCGATCGTGAAGTCCCGCCAGGTGGCGACCCCCCCCTCGACCCCGATCCCCAGCTCATTCCAGCCGGCCAGGGCGGTGAACAGGGAGAACACGCCCGGCGCGGTGCCGTTGAACCCCAGCCGGAAGGTGATCTCGGTCTCGGTGCGGAGGAAGTCCGCCTCCTTGGGGAGGGCGGGACCGGTCCACCGGGCGGCTCGCAGGGCCTTGCGCTGGGCGCGGCGCGCGGCCCGCTCGTCCTCGGGCGCCTCGATCGGCGTGACCCCCTCGGGCAGTTCGTCGTCGCTCGTGACGGTGGGGTCGACCTCCTGGGCGTGGACGATCCCACTCCACGCGAGCGTGCCGGCAAGCACCCAGCCGACCGCCCAGCGCGCCACCGTGTGAAGGCCGGCGCGCCGGGGGAGGACGGGGCGCCCGCAGGGGGAGGTCACGGGGGGGAGGCCTCGGCGTCGGGGCGTGCGGCCGCAGTGGCCTCGGGATCGGGCTCGCCGAAGCGGGCGCGCAAGGCCTGGAGGAGCTGGCTGTGCAGGCCGCCGAACCCGCCGTTGCT
>JAUHWK010000467.1 GCA_030424555.1 bacterium
CGGGCTCGTCCTCGGTGGTCGGCGCGGTGGCGGTCAACGACCACACCTGGGACTTCGTGTTGGACCCGGCCCTGCTTCCTGGGACGGGGCTGTCGGCCCTGCGGCTTGCCTCCACCGTCACCGATCCCGCGGGCAACCCCCTCGCCGGCACCTGGTCAGACCTCCCCGCGCCCTTTGTGGGCCCCTTTGGCGGGGATGCCCAGGTGGATGCCGTCACCGCGTGTGTGCCCGACCTCGATCGGTTCCGACCGGACGGGGACCCGGGAGACGGGGAAGAGGCCGACGCGGTCGGGATCGCGATCACCGCGCCGTCGACGCCTTCGTGGTGGTTGCTGCGGGTGCTCGACGCCGAGGGCCGGACGGTCCGCACCACCTGGGAGGTGCCCAGCGGACCGACCGACGTCTGGCAGTGGGACGGTCGAGGTGACACCCAGCGCCTGGTGGAGGCGGGGACCTACACGATCCAGGTCCAGGCCGAGGGAAGCAACGGAGACCGCGGGACAGCCTGCACCGCGGCCGTGGGGGTGGTCCGATGACCAAGCCGGGACCGGAGGAGCTGACCCGCCTCGGCCGCCTCGCGGAGCTGGGGTTGCTGTCGGCGTCGCTGCTGCACGAGCTGCGTCAGCCGCTGCTGGCGATCCAGGCGACCGCGGAGATGGTCGTCGCCCGGGGCTCCGAGGACGAGGCGAAGTGGCGCAAGGTGCTCGACCAGCTGGCCCACATCCGGGCGCTGTTGGACGCGTACGCGGGGGGCGGGCGCCCGGACGGCCCGGTGGTGCGGCTCGACCTCCGGCACCCGGCCGATGCGGCGGTGGCCACGCTGCGCCCGCGCGCGCGGCAGGCCCGGGTGACGGTGGAGACCTCCTTGCCCGACACGCCGCTCCCTGTTCGAGGACGTGGGCCCGCGATCCGGCAGATCCTGGTCAACCTCGTCCACAACGCGGTGGATGCCAGCGAAGGGGCGACGCCGCCCGTCGTGCTGGTCCGGGGCGCGCAGGAGGGGGACCGCTGCGTGGTGGAGGTCCTGGACGAGGGGCCCGGGCTCCGTGGGGATCCCGAGCGCTTGTTCCAGCCCTTCGTCTCCCACAAGGCCGAGGGCCGGGGCACCGGCCTGGGCCTGCACATCGCCCGCACGCTCGCGCGTGATGCCGGCGGCGACGTCACCCTGTCGGATCGGGGGGATGGCCGCGGGGCGATCGCACGGCTGTGGCTTCCCCGGGGATCGACGAGCGCGTCCTGAACGGCAGGCCTCACGTCCGCGGGATCGGCCGCGGCACCGCCCACGCCACGTTTCAGTCGCCGTCGTCGTCCGCGTCGTCGGAGGGCTCGCCGGCATCGCCCGGGAGCACCTGGCCTGCCCCGGCGGGATCCCCGAGGAAGAAGGCGTGGTAGCTGGAGTAGCTGTCGTCGGGGTCGAGGGCGGCGGCCTTCTCGAAGTGGGCGCGGCTCTCCTCGAGCAGGGCCCGGAAGGTGTCGGGATCGCCGAACACGACGTCGTCCTCGTCGGCGCGGCGGCGGAGCACCTCGGCGAGGAGGGCGTGGGCCAGGGCGGTCACGACCTGGGCAGGGAGGTCTTCGGTCCACTGGCCGCCCGCCTCGAGGTGGGCGAGCCCTTCGCGGGCGTGGGCCTCGGCCTGGTCGAGCCGATCGGTGTCGAGCAGGATGCGCGCCAGCTCCAGGTGGGGCTCGGGTAGGCGGGGCTCGCTGCGGAGGATCTCGCGCAGGATGTCTTCGGCCTCGTCGAGCCGGCCCGCGGCCTTGAGCTGGAGGGCGGCGAGGAAGCGGGGGGCGAGGGCTGCGAGCGCGGCTTCCTCGTCGGGGGACGACGCGGGCGGGGTGCGGTCGTCGGGGGCGGAGGACATCGGGACCTCGGGGAGGGGTCAGGAGACGGGATGGTCGAAGGGGTCGTGGGCCGGATGGGGCGCGGAGGGCCCGCGGGATCCGGGCCGGGGGGCGCCGGGGGGCGGTCCTGGGAAGGGGCCGGTGCCGGGGGGGCCCTGGTGCAGGTTGAGCGGCCGAATGGTCACGCGGGCCATGATCCAGCGCAGGACGCTCGGGGCGATCGCGCGGCGCGTGGGCGGCAGGATCAGCGCGAACCCGGCGGCGTCGGTCAGGAACCCAGGCGTGAGCAGCAGCACGCCGCCCGCCACGATCAGGGCGCCTTCGGTGATGCGGGTGGCGGGGGGGAGGCCCCGCGCCATGTCGTCCGACACCTGGCGCAGCACCCCGAAGCCCTCTCGCCGGGCGAGGGAGGAGCCGAGGATCCCGGTGAGCACCACGATCAGGAACGTGGGCCACGGGCCGAGCCAGCCGCCGGCGAACAGCAGCAGGGCCAGATCGACGAGCGGGACGCCGATGAACAACAGCAGCCAGGTCATCCCACCACCTCCTTTGCGCGTGACCACGCCGACTCCAGGGCGTCGGACGACGAGCCAGCGAGCGTGCCCCCCGTCGCCCCCACCGCGGCCTCCATGGCCCGGAACCGCCGCGAGAACTTGCGGCACGCCCCGGCCAGCGCGTGGTGCGCGGGGGTGCCCAGGTGACGGGACAGCATCGCGAGGCTGAACAGCACGTCGCCCAGCTCCTCCTCGACCGCATCGGCAGCGCCCGACACCACCGCGGCGTCGAGCTCCGCGAGCTCTTCGTCGACCTTCCTGCGCACGCCGGTGACGTCCGGCCAGTCGAATCCCACCGTGGACGCCGCGTCCCCGAGGGAGACCGCCCGTTGCAGCGGCGCAAGCCCGTCCCCAACCCGATCGATCACCGACCGTGGGCCGGGCCGCTCTGCGGCTTTCAGGGCGTGCCAGTCCGGGGGCTCCTCGGCGTCACCAAACACGTGGGGGTGACGCCGGACCATCTTGTCGGACGCGGCCTGCGCCACGTCGTCCAAGGTGAATGCGCCGCGTTCTTCTGCGATCCGCGACAGCATCACGACCAGGAACAGCAGGTCCCCGAGCTCGTCGCGCTCGGCCTGTGCGTCCCCTTGTGCGATGGCGTCGACCACCTCGTGGGCCTCTTCGACCAGTGCGTCCCGAAGCGTGGACGCCGTCTGTCGCCGATCCCACGGGCAGCCCTCCGGTCCGCGCAGGACCGCGACGACGGCACGCAGGCGATCGAGGGGTGACGGGGTGGTCATGCGGCGCCGGTATCGCGGACGTGCCCCCGTCGCGTCGAATGCGGTACAGTGCGCCGGATTGTCCCTGGGGGCCGTGTGTCGAGCGAGCCGAAGACCCAGCGCTTCGGCGAGTACGACCTCGTCGAGCGCATCGCCGTGGGCGGCATGGCCGAGGTCTGGAAGGCCCGGGTCAAGGGCCTGG
>JAUHWK010000468.1 GCA_030424555.1 bacterium
GTAGCCCATCTTGGCAAGCCGCTGCTCGGCGTCTGCCCGGTCGTTGGCGTCGAGGAGCTCCACGGCGTCGGCGTCGAGCACGCTCGGGTGGTCGGCGGCCTCCGATCCCACTGGGAGTCGGTCCCGCAGCGCCCCCGACACGCGGTCCCGAAACTCGAGGTACCACCAAGGCAAGGTGGACACGTCCTCGGTGCGGAACAGGATGGCGGACGGCCGCGCACCCGGTGCGAGCAGGCGGGTCTGATCCGCGATGCGCCGCCCGACCGACTCCGGCCAGGTGGCGTCTGTGGAGTCCACCAGCAGCACCGCGCCCCCGCCGGCTTGCTCGGGACGTCCGAGGTGGCGGCGGAGGGCATCCAGCATCCGGGACGGGGCGCCGCGCTCCTCCAGGCACCCGAGCAGGTTGGGGGCGAGGGGCTTGCCCGACGAGAACGCGCCCTCGAGATCCCCCAGCGGAATCGCGCCGAGCGCCATCATGAAGAAGTCGCAGGTGAGGGCGTCGTCCGCGCGCGCTGTCCCAGACCACGACAGGGCCGTCGCCAGCGTCAAGCCGAGCGCCGGACTCCGCAGGCTGTTGCGTGGGACGCTGGGCATCCGGACTCCCCCTTGGCGGGAGCTTATCAGAAAGGCACGCGCCGTCGGTCGATCGACGCTCGACCGTCCCGTACGTGGCGTTACACGGACCCTGTCCTGGGGGGAGACCATGACGCTGCCGGTCGTCGGCGTGCTGTTGGTGGGGATCGTGGTGGTGGCGTGGCTGGTGGATCGCGAGTCCACCCAGCGGGTGCTCCGCACCCTGATGCTGGGCGGGGCGGTGTTCCTGGTCCTCGTCGGCGTGGGCGGCACGATCGCGGTGACGATGGGCAACCCGTGGGCAATGGGCGTGCTCCAAGCCGGACAGTCCGCCGTCACCGGCACCATGGTGCGCGCGGGGCTGATGTCGGCGCCGCACGTTGGGGGCCGGGTGAACCCCAAGGCGATGATGGCGGCGGGTGCGGCGGCGGCGGAGGTGCTCGCGGAGGTGCCCGAGGGGGTGTGGACGTCGTCGCATGGACGCATGCGCCTGGGGGATGCGATCACCATCGATCCGGGCCGGGTGCCGCCGGATGCGGTCTCGCCCGCGTCACGGCTTGGAGGGTTGGCGCCGGGCGACCTCCAGGCGCTCGACGCCGCCGCGGCTGAGGCGGGCGCAGGCAACGGGCAGGTGCTGGTCGATCCCGACGCGATGAAGCGCTTGCTCGACGCCACGGAGCGCATCAAGCCGGGATCCTCGGTGCGGGTGGCGCTCGCGGTCTCGGAGCTGCCCGAGGAGGCCGGGATGGTGGCGCTGCCGCAGGGCACCCTCGTCCCGCGCAGCACGGTCGAGCGCGCCCGAGGAACCGTGTCCGCCGAGGCGTTCGACGGCCTGCTCAAGCGCGATCTGGGCCGGATGGGCCGCGGGCTGTCGATCGACGTCGGGGCGTTGTCGTCCAGCGGGGACGGCGCGGGGTTCCCCGACGTGGAGGGGGCGGCCGACGCGGGAAGCCTCGATGGCCTGGACGGCGCGCTGCCGGAGGCTGAGGACGGGCTGCCGGGCACAGCCGATGGCGCGGTGGCTCCCGAGGGATCCGGGTTCGCGATCGGTGGCGAGGTCGGGGCGACGTCCGGATCCGCGTCGGATGCAGGGACGGCCGACACCGATCGCATCAAGCGCATCGGCTCGGCCACCGAGGTCCGCTTCGTGCCCGACCCCGAAGCGGTGCAGGTCCCCATCGAGGCGATCCAGGATGCGACGGCACAGCCTGCGCGCTCAGGCACCGAGGATCGCGCGGGGGTCCGCAATGGCTCGCTCGCGCCCATCTCGTTTGGCAAGGAGCCGTCGCGGCGCTGACGGGTCGGTCGCGCGTGCGCCAGGGCTCCTGGATGGCGTCGTTTGCCAGCAGGTTGGCGCGATCGGCGAATGCCATGGCACCCTTGGAGACCTAGGCTGTGGGGGTCAGCACCCACGCTCCCTGGGAGGCACCATGAGCACCTCGACCCCTGGCAAGACCGTCCTGATCACCGGCGCCTCTGCAGGCATGGGCAAGGACTTCGCCCTTCGGCTGTTGGCGCTGGGCTTCACCGTGTACGGCGCGGCCCGTCGGGTCGATCGCATGGACGACCTGGTGGCTGCGGGGGGGCACGCGATCGCGATGGACATCACCCAGGAAGCCGACGTGCTCGCGGCCGTGGCCCGCATCGAGGAGGAAGCGGGTGGTGTCGACATCCTGATCAACAATGCCGGCTTCGGGCTGTACGGCTCGGTCGAGGACACACCCCTCGACGACGCCCGCTACCAGTTCGAGGTGAACCTGTTCGGCCTCGCGCGCCTCACCCAGCGCGTGCTGCCCGGAATGCGGGCCAAGGGGGCCGGCAAGGTGCTCAACATCTCGTCGGTGGGCGGCAAGATCTACACGCCGCTGGGCGCGTGGTACCACGCCACCAAGCACGCCCTGGAGGGCTGGTCGGACTGCTTGCGGCTCGAGGTGGCGCCCTTCGGCATCGATGTGGTGGTGATCGAGCCGGGGGCGATCGCGACCGAGTGGGGGGACATCATGAGCGATGGCCTCGCGAAGCGTAGCGGTGAGGGAGCGTACGCCGGACTGGTGAAGCGGCTCCAGGCGGCCCGGGAGGCCCGGTATGGGCAGGACCGCTCCTCGCCCGCCTCGGTGGTCACCGATGCGGTGGTCAAGGCGATCACCGCCCGCCGTCCTCGGACCCGCTACCGGGCAGGGGCGTACAGCTGGGTCGTGCCCGTGCGGGCGTGGGTCGGGGATCGCACCTTCGACAAGCTCATCATGGGCCAGGCGGGCTGAGATGGCGTCGGTGAGGCCACCGGGATTCGTGGTGGACCCAGGGCTCCGGGTCGTGTTCGACACGCTCGGGGTGTCGCCCGCCGACGTGTTCCGTCGCGCGGGCCAGCCCGAAGACCTGCTGGCCCGCGCGCCGGTCACCCTGGACACGCCTGCGTTCTTCGCCGTGTGGGAGGCGATGGGCGACGTCTTGGACGCGCCCGATGTCGGGCTGGTGATCGCCCAGGCGATCACGCCCGATGTGGTCACGCCGTCGGTGTTCACGTTCCTGTGCAGCCCAGACCTCCGCACGGCGCTTCGTCGGGTGGCGCAGTTCAAGCCGCTCGTCTGTCCGATGGCGATGGCGGTCCACACGGCGGAGGATCGGACGCTCACCCTCACGATGCAGTGGACGGCCGCGGAGGCCGATCCCCCCACGTCGTTGATCGGGTTCGAGCTGGGGTGGCTGGTGCACCTGGCGCGTCTGGCGACGCGGCAGCCCATC
>JAUHWK010000469.1 GCA_030424555.1 bacterium
TGACGGCCCGCACGGCGGCGACGATATCGTGGCTGGTGACGCCCGCGGGCTTGTCGATGACCAAGAAGCCGTTCACGCCTCGTCCTCCGGCCCCAGCGTCTTGCCGATCTCGGACAGCAGGTGGGTGATGCGCACCGCCTCCTCGTGCTGGGCATCGTACTCGAACACGATCTCGGGGGCGGATCGCAGGCGCAGCGCCCGGCCGATCGGGCCCCGGAGGGTGCGTCCGGCCCGGGCCAATGCCTCCGACATCGCCTCGGTGACCTCACCTCCGCCGAGCGGAAGGAAGCGCACCGTGGCCCGCGACAGATCGCGGGTCATGTCGACGCCGAGGATGCTGATCGGCTCCAGCATCGGGTCCTTGACCTCGGTGAGCAGGCGCTGGGCGAGCTCGCGGTGGATCATCTCCCCCACCCGCTCCGGACGGTGCGACGGCATCGGCTCCTCCCTGGGACACGGGGTGCGGCGCGTCCCGGCCTCCTACGGGGACACGGCCGGGGCGTCAACCAGCGGCGTGGCGAGGGTGGGCCAGTGGAACGACCCCACCTTGGGGGTGTGGTCGCTCACGCCACGGAAGGGACCCTCGTCGTCGATCTGGTGGGCGTGGACCTGCTTCCACGCGACGTCGGGGTCGCTGAAGATGTGATCGATGTGCATGCGCGCGGCTGCGAAGCCCGCCGTGCCGATCCCGTGCAGGTCCTGCGGCGCCAGGTCGTTGGCGTGGGCAAAGGCATCCACGAGGCCCGCGCCGGTCAACGCGTCGTAGGCCGCACTCCCGGGGGCTGTGTTGAAGTCTCCCACCAGCACCGCCGCGCCGTCGGATCGACGGGACAGGGCGTCCAGCACGGCTTGCACCTCCGCGAGCTGGTTGGACCCGTGGCCCATGCGCGCGTGAACCCGATGGGGCCCCACCTCCAGGAACGCGGGCAGCGACAGGTGGGTGTTGAACAAGTCGAGGGGACGGCCGCCCTCGCGGGGACGGACGCGCACGTGGCCCACCACCCGGGTCTGCTTGACCCGGCGGGTCCAGGGCACGCGATGGTGGGTGATCTCGTCGGGGGACGCGGCGTTGTCGGCGACGATCTCCAGGCGGGGTCCGACCAACACCGCGAGCCCGGTGGTGTAGACGGCGGGACCACGCCCCAGCCCGTACCGATGGGCAGGAAAATACACCCCGCGAAAGCGCTCGGGACGGCCCGCCCGCGCCAACGCCCGGTGCAGCTGGTCGAGGAAGCGCAGCAGCTGGCCCTGCGGGTGCAGTCCGCCGCGAAGCGAGCGCGTCTCCACCTCCTGCAGGGCGACCAGATCGGGCAACGGGACCACCGACGCCAGCGCCTCTGCAGCCCGCCGCATCCCCGAAGGCGTCGCCCGCAGCCCTCGCAGGCCGTGGCCGAAGTAGCGCACGTTCCAGGTCATCACGGTCCAGTCGTCCATCCGGCTCGGTCCTCCTGGTCCCGACAGCGGGTCTCCATGCTAGCGTACGCACGGCACGGGCCCGGCGGGAGGCCCCATGCGGCGTGTATTTCCCTTCCTCGTCGGCCTCACCAGCACGGCGTGCGTCACGGCGAGCCACCATCGCGGCCTCGGCACGGACGTCGTCCCCATGCCCACCGGGGGCGTCGAAGGCGGCATGTCCACCAGCCACGTGGGCATCCCGAGCGCCCGTAGCGTCCCGCAGCCCGACGGATCGGACACCTGGGTCGACACCTGGACCTGGGACGGCGATCTCGCGGGCACCGTGCGGTTCGGGCTGCACCCCGCGCACAGCCTCCAGATCCGTACTGGACTCGGCCTCGACGGGAGTGCGGACAGCCTGCGCTGGCGGACCTCCACCACCGTCGTGTCCTCCTTCTTCCCCCACCGCGACCTGTCGGCGCCGCATGGCGCGCTGCTGTGGGGTGTCGGCGCCACCAGCTGGTTCGTGACCCGGACGTGCGACCCCGACACGGGGCCGTGCGCGGGTGTCGCCCTCGGGGGCCACCTCGGCGTCAGCGGGTCGTTCCCGATCGCGGCGGGAGGCCTCGTGCGGTGGCAGCTGGGGCTGCTGTACAACCTGGACGCCGACGCGTTGCCTGACGGCGGCTTCTACCCCGAGGGCACGCTGACCACCGGGCCCTCGTTCTGGATGCCTGCGGGTCCGCAGGGACGACACCTCGTGGTGGTGGTCGAGGCGGCGATGGCCTGGCGCACGTCCGAGCCCACCGGAGGCGCCCAGCTCACCGTCCTGTCACGGCCTCCACCGACAGGAGCGGGGAAGGCGCACGGTCGACCCCCGACCTCGCGCCCCCCGGCGCGGTAGGACGCATGCACGCCCCGGATCCTCCGTGAACACTGTCCTGTTCACCACCGTGCTGCCCGTCGTCCTCCACCTGTTGGTGTCGGGACTGGCCACGCTGCACGTGCTGCTCCACAAGGAGTCCTCGCGGGCCGCCGTGGGGTGGGTCGGCTTGATCTGGCTGTCGCCCTTCTTGGGCCCCACCGCCTACCTCGTGCTCGGCGTCAACCGGGTCGCACGCAAGGGCGCCCGCCTCGCGCTGGATCGAACCGACATCCCCCTTCTGACCACCGACCACCGCGTCGACTCCCACCGCCCCGACGAGCCGCTGCCGGGCGTCGCGCAGTGGTTGGACGGCGTCACCCACCACCCCCTGCTGGGCGGCAACCGGGTGACGGTACTCAACAGCGGAGAGCAGACCTACCCCGCGATGATCGCCGCGATCGATGCCGCCACCCACAGCGTCGCGATGCAGACCTTCATCCTCGAGCGCGATCGGTGGGGCCGGGCGGTCCTCGATGCCCTCGATCGCGCCCACGATCGCGGCGTCGCGGTGCGCTTCCTCCTGGACGGTGTCGGCACGCTGTTCTCGTGGCCTTCGGCGCTCGACTGGCTGCGCGCGTCCCGGTTTCCCTGGGCGCGCTTCCTGTGGACCTGGGACCTCCGGCGGATGGCGCTCGTCAACCTGCGCAACCACCGAAAGATCCTGGTGGTCGACGGCTGCATCGGGTTCACGGGGGGGATGAACATCCGGGCCTCGTTCGACGCGGAGCACCATCCCGAGGCCCACCGCGAGCGGCAGCCCCCCGCCGACGATCGCGTTGCCGCCGACGAACCGGGTGTCGGCGTGGAACAGATGCATCGACCCGCCTCGGCCCCGGCTGCAGCCGGTCTGCCGGCCGAACATCTCGGCCATCAGCGCGTCCATCGGGACGCCGCGCGCCAGCGCGTGCCCGTGCTCGCGGTAGGTCGACACCACGGCGTCGTCGGGCTCCAGCACCGACATCACCCCGGTCGCGACGGCCTCCTCGCCGACGT
>JAUHWK010000470.1 GCA_030424555.1 bacterium
GCAGAACGTCCTGTGGGGTCTGGTCGACCGGACCTCGTCGGTGGATCGGCTCGTGCGGGCCGAGGACCTGCTGTCCCACACGCACGCCGCCCCGCGCCATCCCGCCACGCCCGACGACCTGTGCTTCCTCCAGTACACCTCGGGCTCCACCAGCGACCCCAAGGGCGTGGTCGTCACCCACGGCAACCTGATCGCGAACTGCGACGGCATCATCAACACGGGCCTGGGCATGGAGGGCACCGGCGTCGCCGTCAGCTGGCTGCCGCTGTACCACGACATGGGCCTAATCGGATTCGTCATCTCCACGCTGTGCCACGGGCTCACCAGCGTGTTCATCCCGACGATGCGGTTCATCCGTCGCCCCACCGTGTGGTTCGACGCGATCACCAAGCACGGCGGCACGGTCACGTTCGCGCCGAACTTCGCGTACGCCTTGATCACCCGCAAGGCCAAGCCCGAGCACCTCGCCCGCTGGGACCTGTCGACCATGCGGGCGTTCGGGTGCGGCGCGGAGCCAATCCACCCCGACACCGCGCGCACCTTCGTCGACACGTTCTCCACCTGCGGCCTGCTCCCCGAGGCGTTCATGCCCGCGTACGGCATGGCCGAGGCCACCCTGGCGATCAGCTTCAAGCCGATCCGCCAGCGCTTCCGCACCCGCACGGTCGACCTCGACACGTTCGCGGGCGAAGGCCGGGTCGCCGAGGTGGCCCCTGCCGAAGGCGCGAGCGACACCGTGCTGGAGCACGTCTCCTGCGGCGTGCCCTTCCCCGGCCACGAGGTGTCCGCACAGGATGAGGCCGGCACCGTCCTCGACGAGGGCCTGGAGGGCGAGCTGTGCCTGCGCGGCCCGAGCGTCGCCGCCGGGTACTGGGAGGCCCCCGAGGCCACCGCCCAGGCGTTCCGACCCGATGGCTGGCTTCGTACCGGCGATCTCGGGTACGTCCTCGACGGTGAGGTGTACGTCACCGGCCGGATCAAGGATCTGATCATCCTCAACGGCCGCAACCTGCACCCCCAGGCGATCGAGTGGGTGGTCGGCGAGGTCGACGGGGTCCGCAAGGGCAACGTCGTCGCGTTCAGCACGCCGGGTCCCGAGGGCGAGCAGCTGGTGGTGGTCCTCGAGACCCGCGCCGAGGACGCCGAGGCCCTGATCGCCGCGGTGATGGCCGCCGTCCGCAAGGAAATCGGCGCCCCACCGGCCGACGTGGTCTGCCTGCCGCCGGGCTCCTTGCCCAAGACCAGCTCCGGAAAGCTCCAGCGCCGCAAGACCCGTCAGCAGTACCTGCTCGACGAGCTCGGGGCCGAGGGCACCCGCACGATGGGCAGCCGTGGCGCCGCCACGACCGTCGCCAAGCACCTCGCACGCGGCCTGATCGGCCGGGCCAAGCACACCCTGCTCGGCAACCGCTCCTGACTCCCCTGCCGTGGGCCACTCCATGACCGACATCGCCCTCGTGGGCATCGGCTGCCGCTTCGGCGGTGCTGCCGACGTCCCGTCCTTCTGGTCCCTCGTGCGCCACGGCCGGGACGCGTTCCGCGACGTCCCCGCCGACCGCTGGGACGCCGACGCCTTCGCCGCCGCATCCGCCCGCGATCCCGATCGCAGCACCGCACCCCGCGGGGCGTTCCTCGACGACGTGCGCACCTTCCCTGCCCTCGCGCTGGGGATCCCTCCGCGCCGGGTCGAGGTGATGGACCCCCAGCAGCGCTTCGCGATCGAGACCGCGATCGAGGCGATCGAGGACGCCGGGATCGGCACCACCGACCTCCCCCGCCGCACGGGCGTGTACGTCGGCATCACGGCCCACGAGTTCCGGCTCCTGCACGGCGCCCGCGTGATGGCCATGCTGATGGCCTCCGGAGCGTTCGGCGAGGCCCCGGAGGATCCCGCGGCCCTGGCCCGCGCCGTCGAGCGCGTCGTGCCTCCGCGGCCGTTCTCGGCCCCCGGGGTCCTCGGCAACATGCCCGCCGCCGCCGTGGCCCAGGAGCTCGACCTCACCGGACCCGCCTACACGCTCGACGCCGCCTGCGCCTCGGCGATGGTCGCCGTCGCCGACGCCGTGGACGCCCTGCGGGCCGGCCGGATCGACGCCGCCCTCGCGGGTGGGGCCTACCTGCAGCTCAACCCCGAGCACTTCATCGCGTTCAGCCGCATCGGGGCGATGAGCGCCTCGGGCGTGTGCCGTCCGTTCGACGCCCGCGCCGACGGGTTCGTGCAGGGCGATGGCGTCGGCATGGTGCTGCTCAAGCGCCTGGACGACGCGATCCGCGACGGGGACCGCGTGTACGCCGTGATCCACGGGGTCGCGACCAACAACGACGGCCGCGGCGACGGGCCGATGGCCCCGGTGGGATCGGGCCAGGAAGACGTGATCCGCGAGGCGTGGCGAGACGCGCGGCGGGATCCGGCCACCGTCTCGGCCATCGAGACGCACGGGACCGCCACCGGCGTGGGCGACGTCGTGGAGATCGGCGCGATCCGCACCCTGTTCGCTGGGGCGCGGAGCATCACGATCGGCAGCGCCAAGGCCAACATCGGGCACACGATGTCCACCGCGGGGCTGGCGGGGCTGATCAAGGCCGCCCTGTCGATCCACCATCAGGAGCTCACGCCGCTGGCCGGGTTCGACACCCCGCGGGACGATCTCGCCCTGCGCGACGACGACCCGTTCGTGTTCCCCACCGCCCCCGTCCCCTGGCTCGACCCCGATCGGCTCACGGGCGTGTCGAGCTTTGGGTTTGGCGGCACCAACGGCCACGCCGTGATGGGGGCCGCGCCCGCCGTCGAGCACCCTGGGGATCGGGCGGACCATCCCGAGCTGATCCTGTTGTCCGCCCCCACCGAGGAGGCCCTGGCGATGACCGCGGGGCGCATCGCCACCGCCGTGCGGGCCGACGCGCGCGCGACCGTCGCCGGGGTGGCCCGCGCGGTCGCCCGGCGTCGGCGCCAGGCCGTGCGGGCCGCGATCGTCGCCGCCACCGTGCCCGCACTCCTCGACGCCTTGGATGCACTCGCGGGCGGCGAGTCCCTGCCTGACGGCACCCACACCGGCACCGCCGCCGACGGCACGCCCCGGATCGCGTTCCTGTACCCAGGCCAGGGCGCCCAACGGGTCGGGATGCTCACCGACATCGCCCGCCGCTTCCCCGTGGTGGCCGACTCCCTGCGCGCGCTCGCGAGCACCCTCGACGAGGAACTCGACGCGCCCTTGCTCGACCTGCTGTGGCCCGACGACCAGCTGTCTCCCGACGACGCCGCCACGCGCCTCACCGCCACGCAGAACTGCCAGCCCGCGAT
>JAUHWK010000043.1 GCA_030424555.1 bacterium
GCTCGCCGCCTGCGAAGGGGTGATCCTGCTGGTGGACGCCGCCCAGGGGATCGAGGCCCAGACGCTGGCCAACTGCTACCTGGCGCTCGAGAACGACCTCGAGATCGTCGCGGTGCTCAACAAGATCGACCTTCCCGCAGCCGAACCCGAGCTGTACGCCGAAGAAATCGAGCAGGTTCTCGGCATCGCCGCCGAAGACATCCTGCTCATCAGCGCCAAGACTGGCGAAGGGGTACCCGCGCTACTCGATGCCATTGTCGAGCGCATCCCCGCACCCGTCGGCATCGGAACCGCCGGGTTCGGGCCCACCGGGGCCCCGTCCTCGGAGAGCCCGTATAGTGCCATCTATCCGGGAACAAAGCGGATTCATGGCCATCCGGAGATCAAGGTGGTCGCCCTGTCACGGGGTGAGGGGCACGAGGTCGTGTTCGTCCGGCTCGACGCGGTCGGGATGTTCAGCCAGCTGCGCAACGACATCGTCGAGCGCGCCTCCGAGCGGGTGGGACGGGACCTGGATGACGTGCTCGTGCTGGGGGCGACCCACACCCACTCCGGGCCTGGCCGGGTGATCAACACCGGCTCCGACGACGTCAGCTTCTTCGACATCATCGCCGACCAGTTCGACCCGTACTTCTACGATGCCTTCGTCGATCAGATCGTCGACACGGTCGCGGAGGCGTTCGACGACCTGGCACCCGCGGAGCTGGGCTCCACCGTCGCCACCTGCGACGACGCCCACAACGATCGCCGGTGCGCGGACGGGGAGCGCTACCAGAACGGCGCCCTGCCGATGGTCCTGGTCCGACGGGCCGGGCAGATCGACGCGATGGTGTTCTCCTACGCGATCCACGGCACCCTGATGGGTCTGTCCGATCTCCACCTGTCCCAGGACGTGAGCGGGGGGATCGAGGAGGCGCTGGAGGACCGGTTCGACCACCCTGTGGAGGCGCTGTTCTTCAACAGCTGGGGGGCGGACATGAGCCCCGCGAGCCCCACGGGGATCGACCTGGACGCCGACGCCGCGGACCTTGGCGACGACTACCTGAGGATGCGCACGATCGGGGAGACCGTGGCGCGCAGCGTGGACGCCGTGATCGAGGACGCGGCCTGGACCGACGAGCCCCCGATCCACCTGGAGACGCACCGCTACCGCATCGATCGCGAGGTCATCGGCTACGACGACCAGACCTTCGAGCAGTACGAGTTCGGGGGGGTGTACTGCGGGCTGGCCGGCGACGTGGAGTGTGTCGAAGGCACGCCGTCGCCGCCCATCGAGGGGCTCGACGACGGGTGCGTGCCGTTCCCGGAGCCGTTCCCCGCGCCCAACCAGTCCTCGACGACCGTGGGCACGGTGGGGCCGTACACGATCGTGACGTTCCCCGGAGAGCCCGGGACGCGCTTGGCCGAGGGCCTGATCTCCCGGCTCAAGGCGGCCCATCCCGACGTCGGGGAGGTGATGTTCCTCGGGTACACCCAGGACTACCTGGGGTACTCGATCGAGGAGGAGGACTGGTGGCGCGGCGAGTACGAGGCTGGCGGGGCAATGTGGGGACCGCGCCAGGGTGAGTACCTGCGCGACACCATCCTCTCCAAGTACGACAGCTTCGCCACCGGATCCTGTCCGGAAGAGCCCGCCAAGCTCGACCCGTTCCCGTACACGCTGGACGGGCCGCGCGCGGTCGCCACGCCGATCGACGTCGGGCTCGTGATCGCGGAGCCGCAGGCGGACGTCGGGGCGTCGGACGTCGTGACCTTCACCATCGCGGGCAAGGACCCCTGGCTGGGGGCCCCGCGGGTGCGACTCCTCGACGGCGACGGCGATCCGGTGCTTCGTCCCAACGGCATGCCGGTGACCGCCGACGACTACAACGCCGACGTGGAGCTGACCGTGGATCCTCCCTGGGAGGAGGCGGCGAGCAGCCGCACCTTCTCCTGGCGCTACCGGGTCCCCGTCACCCAGCCCGTGGGCGGGGTGTCGCTGCCCGACGGCACCTACCGGTTCGAGGCGACGATTCCCGAGGAGGACGCGCCCATCACGAGCGCGCCGTTCACGGTCACGCGCGCGGTGGACTCGGACACGGACGGCTGATCGTCACTCGACGGGGATCGAGAACACCGCGTCGCCGCCGTGGTCGGGATCGGCCACGGACACGGTGACCTCCCAGGTGCCCGCCATGGTCAGGTTCAGGCCGGAGGCCGTGTAGGTGCCGGCCGTCGCGGACTCGGTGACGGTGACGGGGTCCGTGCCGTGCCCGTGCGCCGGCATGGTGGCCTCCAGCGACACGTCCTGGCCCTCCGCGGCGCTGCCGTGGTGGACGAGCTCCAGGGTGACGTCGTGGGTGCCGACCGTCGCCCCGCCCGACAGGGTGAGGGACACCTGGAAGTGGCCGCCGGACGTGGAGGCCGTGACGCCGTCCTCGTAGGCGACGGCGTCCGTGTGGGCACCTTCGTCGGTGTGGTGGTCGTGATCGTGGTCGTGACCGTCCTCGGCGCAGCCGGTGGACAGGACGAGGAGCACGGCGAGCGAGCGTCGGATCATGGGGCCCTCCTGACGGGCGGATCGGGGGCTGCTGGTTACGCCGCGGGCCGGCGGCAGGCGTGTGGCAGGCGGTCGCATGGGACAACCCACCGCAGCCTGGCGAGTGCTGGCGAGGAGCGCACGATGGACGCGATGACGAAGACACTGCCGACCCCGGTGGGCGGCTTCGGGTTCCTGGTCGACCCGTCTGCGTGCTTGGCGCGGGACGGTTGGCGCGGGGTGCAGGGCGCGATGGCGGGGGCGCTCGCGCTGATCGATGGGGCGCGCGGTGGAGACGCGGTCGCCTGGTGTGGGCTCGTGGAGGGCGCCGCCTCCGACGGGGAGACGCCGGCGTCCCCCCTCGCCGTGGTGCTCACGTGGTCGACGGACGCGGTGGGACCGGAGACCGTGCAGGCGGCGGCCAAGGCCCTGTCGACGGGTCTGGGATCGGCGGTCCACCTCGACGGGCCGGCGGCGCCTGCAGAGGGGTTCTTCCCCTCGGTGGCGATCCTCGGTGGCGTGCTCCACCGGGTTCGGCTTCCCCAGGACCCGGATCCGGTGGTCGTGTGGGCCGCCGAGGGGCTGGAGGGACTCGGCCTGTTCGGGGCGTCCGAGTGCCCACCAGGCGTCACCTGGATCGACGCGGTCGACGTGGTGCTCGCCCGCCGGGAGGAGGCGGAGGCTCCGCTGGATCGGGACGAGGCGCTGTTTCTGGTCCACGCGGCCGGTCGTCTGGCCCAGGTCACGGATCCCGCGCCCGTGATCCGGTGGATGCAGCGACGCCTGGGTCCGATCCTGGCCGAGGAGGGCTTGCTGCACGACGACGGCCGGATCGACACCGACGCGGTGCGCGAAGCGGTCACGGATGCCCTCGAGGCGCTGCGGTCGCGGCCTGCTCAGGCGCGTCAGGCGCTGGTGCACCGACTCGCCGAGCCGCTGGCTGCGGAGGGAGGGATCGACGAGGCCTCGGCACGGGAGATCGCGGTGGCGATGGCGGCCTTGGGGCTGGTCCCGGAGACCGAGCACTGATTGCATAGACGATAAATGCAACGTTGCAGGGATTGGAATGCCACGTGAATACGCCGGAAATGGGCGCTGCGATCCCGATTGCAGACATTCGATGACGTCCGAGTGGTTGCAATCACTGTGTGCAACACTACCTTGCTGGAGCGCGTCGGTTGACGTGCGACAGGAGGTAAACGATGCTGACCCACACGAATTCCATGCTGACGCTCGGTGTGCTCGCGCTGGCCGCGGGCTGTGCGCCCGATGCGGAGAACGGCCACGACGACAACCCGCCGGGCGAGCAGCCTGGCCAGACCAGCCGGACCGTGTCGGGCTCGGTGATGTCGGAGGCGGCGGCGCTCCACAGCGAGGGCTCGCTGTCCTCGGCGACCGAGGTCACGCTGTACACGATGGACGAGGGCGAGGAGCCGAGCGTCACCCACGGCTCGGCCTCGATCGAGGCGGACGGGTTCTTCACGTTCGAGGCGACGGACATGGACAACCGCGATCGGTACGTCCTGTTCGCGACGGACGCGGACGGGATGGTGCTCGGCTCGCTGGCCTTCGACGGGGAGGCGTCGGGTGACGACCACGTCATCGATGCCAAGACGTCGGTGTCGGCCGAGATCCAGGTCTCCGCGTCTGCGGAGGGTGAGGGGATCGGCGACGACGCGTGGCTGGACGCCCTCGTGACCACCGACGTAGTGGCCGAGATCCAGGCCGCGGACGACGCGGGCGCGGATGTCGACGCGATGTTCCAGGTGCTGGCGCGGTCCGCGTCGACCGCGGACGACGCGCGTGCCGGCTACGCCGCCGAGGCGGGCCTCGACTTCTCGGCCATCGCGGCCGCGTCGCACGATGCCCAGGGCTCGACGACCGCGGACTGGGCGGCGTCGCTCGACGCGTCGCTGGAGGGTGAGGGCCTGACCGCGATGGAGCGTACCGAGCTGGCGGCGACCTCGGGTGCCGCCCTGCGCGCCACGCTGGAGCACGCCCGGGACGGCATGACGTCCAGCACCGAGGCCGTGCTCGACGTGATGGCGGAGACCGCGCTCGCGGCCGAGGCCCACGCCGCCGCGGCGTCCACCGCCGCCGAGGATGCCGAGGCGGGTGCGGAGGCCGCGCTGATGGCGGCCATCTCCGCGTCGCTGGAGGCGTCCGCACAGGCCGCCACGGCCGGGGATGCGTTCTCCGACGTGTTCTCTGACCTGGAGGCCGAGCTCGACACGGCGATCACCACCGCCTTGGACGTCACCCTGCCGGGCCTGGCCTCCGTGAGCGCGGACCTGGACGCCCTGCTGGAGCTGGACGGGTCGGGCACCACCGACCTGGACCGTCGTGACGCCCTGCTCGAGTGGATGAGCGAGGTGCGTGCCGACTTCGCGGCCGAGGTCGCCGCCGCCGCCGAGTCGGACGGTGAGGGGTCTGCGGAGGCGATCCTCCAGGCCGAGGTCGACGCCCGTGCCGAGATCGAGGCCGTCGTCGACGCCATGGGCGAGTCGGTGGACAAGGACCTGTGGGTCCACGCCCTTCTCAGCGTCACGGTCACCGCGTCGAGCTCGGTGTCCAGCAGCGCCGGCGCCTGATCGTCGCCGCGTGATTCGACGCGCCGCGTTCCCGGGTCTCCGGGGACGCGGCGCCTGTCGTTGGGGGGTCAGCCCGCAACCCACCCCACCATGGCGCGCATCGCGAACGGGACGTCCCGCGTGAGCCGAGGAAGGGCCCGCCGAAGGGGTCGGGGGCGAGAGGCCAGGAGCAGGGCGCCAGTCGCCCAGGCGTAGGGACGCCACAGGTGGCGCCAGTCCCGCTCCCACCGTCGTGGGTGGCCCGATGCGAGCGCGTCCACGGCACACACGGCGCCCAAGACCCCCAGCTTGAGCCCCTCGCCGGTGATCGCGTCCAGGTAGCCGGCTGCATCCCCGACCAGCAGGACACGCCCCGCAACCCGACGACGGCTGGCGGTGGCGAACGGCCCGGCGCCCCGCACCGAGCTGGCGTCCGGGGCCTCGGCGAGGCGGTCGGCCAGGTGGGGGAACCGCGCGAGCATGCGGTCGTAGGCGCTGCCGGGCGCGCCTCGGTCGGCCGCGCGGGCGCGGTCTCCGAACAAGAAGGCGATGCCGACGAGGTCCTCGCCGACAGGGGTGACATACGCCTCGGCGTCGTCGGCCCAGGTGACGTCGACCGTGTCGGACCAGGGCGCGATGCGCGCGTGGCGGCGCAGGCCATACCGCCGGGGCCACCGGGAGGGCGCGTCGAGTGCCAGGAGGCGCCGGGTGGGGCTCCGCAGGCCGTCGGCGGCGATCATCCAGCGCGCGCGGAACCCGGCGGCCTCGACCCCGTCGGCGTCCTGCCGGAGCCCGTCGACCCGTCCGACGACGCGACGCACCCCGAGGGCGTCGGCGCGTGCGGACAAGGCGTCGTGCAGGACCAGGCGTCGGACCCCGAGCCCGGGCGTGGGGAGCGGGGCCTGGGCGATCACGTCGCCGCGCAGGTAGCGGATGCCGTGGAACGGCCGCCCCTTCGGGTGGACCCCCAGCGCCGCGAGTGCGTCGACCGTGGCCGGCATCATCCCTTCGCCGCAGGCCTTGTCGATGGTGCCGGGGTGGGGGTCGACCACCACCACCTGCATGCCGCGGGTGGCGGCCGCGATCGCGGCGGTGAGCCCGGTGGGGCCTGCGCCGGCGACGAGCAGGTCGATCAACGGCGCCCTCGGGACCAGGCCGCGCGCAGGTGGCCGAGCGCGCTGGCGGCGAGGGCCCCCGCCAGGTGCAGGGGGGTGACGGCGTCCGGTGGGGTGAGGGTGCCCGCCTGCCAGCGCACGAGGGCTTCGTGGCGGCGGATCTTGCCCGAGGAGGTGCGCGGCAGGGTTCCGGGGTCGAGCAGCACGACGAGGTCGGGAGCGACGCCGGTGGCGGCGCGCACGGCGTCTGCGACCTGGCGGGCGAGGTCGTCGCCTGGGACGCGGGACTCCGCCAGCACCAGGACCCGCTCCCGCTCGTCCGACAGGTCGGCGACAGCGGCCACACACCCGGTGCGCACGCCTGGCACGGCGCTGGCGGCGGCCTCGAGGTCTTGGGGCGCGTGGTTGCGGCCCCGGACGACCAGGACGTCCTTGGCCCGTCCGACGATCACGAGCTCGCCATCTGCCGTGAGCAGGCCTTGGTCGCCGGTCTTCACCCAGCCGTCCTCGGTGAAGGGCTGGCGGCTCGGGTCGCCGAGCACGGCCGTGAGCTTGCTCGGGCCGTCCACCTCCACCGCGCCGACGTGGTCTGGCGGGCGCTCGGCGCCGTCGTCCCCGACGATGCGGATCCGAAACCCGGGGAGGGGGGGGCCGCAGCTCACCCGCACGGCCGTGTAGGTGGGGTCGGCCTCGGCGGGGGCTGGACGCGCGATCCCGTCGCGCAGGGCGTCCGCATCGTATCGGAGGACCCGAGGGCCGCGGCCTGGTGGGGTGAACGCGACCGCGAGGGCCATCTCGGACAAGCCGTACACGGGCATGCGGGCCCCGGGGTCGAACCCGCATGGGCCGAAGCGATCGGAGAACGCGTCGAGGACGGCTGCCGAGACCGGCTCGGCCCCGTCGAGCGCCATCTTCCAGCTGGAGAGATCGAGCCCGGCCAGGGCCTCCTCCGGGACGCGATCGACGCACAGGGCGTAGGCGAAGTCGGGCGCGGGAGAGATCGTGCCGCGGAAGCGGCTCAGCGCCTCCAGCCACAGGGCAGGACGGGCCAGGAAGCGCTCGGGCGGGATCAGCGTGAGGCTGGCGGGCCCGATCAGGGCAGGCAGGACGGCCCCGATCAAGCCCATGTCGTGGTACAGCGGAAGCCAGCTCACGCCGTGGGCGGGTGGGTCGCCGTCGAGCGGCGTGACGGACACCACCACGTCGAGGACGACGCGGGCGTTCGCGATCACGGCGCGGTGCGACAGCGCGACCGGACGGGGCGTCCCCGTGGTGCCCGACGAGAACTGGACCAGCCCCAGGTCATCGGGGGTGCTGGGGACGAACGCACACACCGAGCCCGCCTCGCGGGCCTGGTCGACGTCGACGAGGCCGATGCGGGTGGGATGGGCGGCGTCGACCCGTCCGAGCAGGCGGCGGACCCGGGCATCGGTGAGGACGGCGACGGCGTCGGCGGCGGCGAGCATCGCGGCGGTGCGGGCCACGTACTCGTCGATCCGGCCCAACCGCACCGGCGGGTACAGGGGGACGGGCACCGCGCCCGCGCCGAGGACACCGAAGAACGCGTCGAAGAACGTGGGGGCGGTGGGGAGCACGATCGCGACCCGCTCACCGGGTGCAACGCCCTCGGTCCGCAGGTGGTCGGTGACCCGGGAGGCCCGATCCCGGAGCGCGTCCCACCGAAAGAAGGGGGCGTCGTCCACGTCCTTGCCGACAAAGCGGACCCCTTGGTCGGGCCGGGGCTGGGCGGCCGCGCGGTCCAGGGCGTGGCAGAAGGTGGGCGGGACGTCAGCCATCCCGTTGGGTCTCCGACGATCGGGCAGCAAGGCGGGCGGCGACCAAGCGCTCCACGTCGGCGAGGGTCTGGGCGGCCTCTTCGTCCTCGGGCTCGAACGCGATCGCGAAGTGGTCCTCGACCGCGACCACGAGGGCCAGCCGCTGCATGCTGTCGAGGTGCTCGGCGAGGTCGTCGTCGGGCCCGAAGGTCAGCTCCCCCACCTGCTCGATGGCGAGGGCGCGCAGGGTGGCACGAAGGTCGGAGGATTCGGTCACGTCGACTCCGTGAGCAGGTCGCGCAAGCCGGCTTCCTCGACCCCGATCCGGACCCGAAGCAACCACGCGTTGAGGAGGGTGAACCCGACCGCGGTGATCCACGCGGAGTGGATCAGCGGCAGGGCGAGGCCTTCGAGGACGACGGCCACGTAGTTGGGGTGGGACAGGAAGCGGTAGGGGCCCGACCGGATCCGCGGCAGCCCAGGGACCAGGACGACCCGGGTGTTCCAGCGCTCGCCCAGCGTGGTGATGCACCACCAGCGCAGGGCCTGACAGCCGACCGCCAGGGCGAGCATCGGCCACCCGAGCCAGGGCAGGAAGGGCCGTCCCAGCAGCCAGACCTCCGCCACGCAGCCCACCAGGAACACGGTGTGGAGCACGACCATGAACGGGTAGTGCGAGGCGCCCCGCTCGACCCCGCCCCGCGCCACACTCCAGGCCAGGTGGCGGTTGCTCAGGCGC
Source organism: bacterium (assembly GCA_030424555.1). Lineage (GTDB taxonomy): Bacteria > Myxococcota_A > UBA796 > UBA796 > JAUHWK01. The sequence goes on from JAUHWK010000043.1 coordinate 8,718, forward strand.
ACCTCGACCAGGCGCTCCAGCCCGGTCGCCGCGATCAGAAGGGTGTACAGGACAGCCGACGACATCGGATCACCACCGCAGCAGGACGAGCTCGCTGCCGAACCCAGGGCCGAGGGCCGCGAGCAGGCCGGCGGTGCCCGGATCCGGACGGGCCTCGGCGATCGTGTCGGCGAGCACGAACAGCACGCTCGCGCTCGACAGGTTGCCGACCTCCATCAGGCTGCGCCAGGACAGGGCGAGGTCGCCGGTGGGCCCCGGGCGCAGGCCGAGCGCGGTCTCCATGGCCTGCAAGACCTTGGGCCCGCCGGTGTGGGCGATCAGGCTTCCGAGGTCGCTGCGGACGAGCCCGTGGGTGGCGAGGAACCGATCGACGTCGTCGCCGAGGTAGCGCAGGACGACGTCGGGGACGGACTTGTCCAGCACGATGCGGAGCCCGCCGTCGGTGACGTCCCAGCCCATCACCCGCTCGGAGTCCGGGTACAGGCGGCTGGTGGTGCCGACGACCGCCGGCCCAGGCGACCCGGCGGCCAGCGGGTGCTCGTCTCCCACGCACACCACCGCCGCCGCGCCGTCGCCGAACAGGCCGCTGGCGACGAGGTTGGCGATCGACAGGTCCTTGCGCTGCAGGGTGAGGGAGCACAGCTCGACGCTGAGCAGGACCACCACGCCGTCGGGGCGTCCGCGCAGCCAGTCGTGGACCCGGGCGAGCCCGGCGGCGCCAGCGACACACCCCAGGCCGAACAGCGGCATGCGGACCAGGTCCGACCGGAAGCCGGGCATGCGGTGCCAGACGCGGGCCTCGAGGGAGGGCGTGGCGACCCCGGTGACGGTGGTGGAGATCACGGCGTCGACGGCATCCGGCGCGAGGCCGGCCGTGGCCAGCGCCTGGGTGATCGCGCGCTGGGCGAGCTCGGTGCCCACCTCCAGGAAGGCATCGTTGGCCTCTCCAAAGCCCCCCATCGCCTCGTACCGCTCGATGGGGAGGGCCAGGTGGCGATGCCCCACCTGCACCGCCTCGTGAAAGCGGCGGACCCGCGCGACGTTGTGGTGCTCGCGGCCCCACAGCCGCTCGAAGGCGGCGATGAGGGTCTGCTGATCGTGGACGTGGTCGGGCAGGGCGGTGCCGACAGACAGGACGTGCATGGATTCCCTGGGGATGACGCTGCCCCCTATACGCCGGAGTGCGGCGCTTGGTTTGGCCACGTTCCGTCCCTCGTGTGACGGTCCGGCCCCGTGGAGGAGCCGTGCCCGAGCGTCCCCAGTCCGAGCCCGCGCCGTTGCTGCGCCTGCCGCTGCGTGTCGCGCTGTGGCAGGTGGCCTGGCCGATGGTGGCGATCGGGTGGCTGCGCACCCTCAACCTGCTGGCGGATGCCTACTGGGTGGGGGATCTCGGGGCGCGGGAGCTGGAGGCGCTGGCGGGCGCGAGCTTCGCGGCCTGGATGCTGGACCACGTCGGCGAGCTGGGCGCGACCGGGGTCCACGCGCGGGTCGCGAGGGCGGTCGGGGCCGGGCAGGCCGCACGGATTCCGGCGATCGTCGCGTCGGGGGCGGCCGTCTCCGCGGTGTTGTGGTGTGGTCTCGCCCTGCTGTCGGGGCCCTTGGTCGGCTGGTACGTCCACGCGCTGGGCTTGTCCGAGGCGTTGTCTGTCCCGACCGCGTCCTTTCTGACGGCGTCGCTCGCGGCCGCGCCGGGGTTGTTCGCGCTCGCCCTGGTCGGAGGTGTGTTTCGGGGGCTCGGACGCACCCGCGATGCCCTGTGGGTGACCGGGGCAGCGCTCGGCCTCAACGCGGTGCTCGATCCCTGGTTCATCTTCGGGGGAGCAGGCCTGCCGGCGATGGGCCTGGCGGGGGCAGCCTGGGCCACGGGGGCGGCGTCGGCGGTCTGTGGGGTGCTCGGGGCGTGGTGGCTCGCCCGCGACGCGGCGATCGGGTGGGCCCGGCCGTCCTGGGCAGGCATGGCGGAGGTGGCGCGGATCGGGACGCCGATCGCCGCCACCGGGGTGGGCTTCGCGGCGGTCTACGTGGTGCTTGGACGGCTGATCTCTGGGTTTGGTGGCGCCGAGCTCGCCGCGATCGGCATTGGACACCGGCTGGAGGGGGTGCCGTACCTGGCCGGGGTCGGCCTCGCGGTGGGGGTGTCCACCCTGGTGGGACAGCACCTCGGGGCCGGGGACGCAGACGGGGCGGCCCGGGTGGTGCGGGCGGCGACGCGGGTGAGCGACGTCCTGATGGTGGGCAGCGGCCTGGTGGCGATGGGGTTTGCCGAGGCGATCTACGGCCTGTTCACGGACGATCCAGCGATCCTGGCCGCGGGGGGGATCTACCTGAGGATCCAAGCGCTCGTGTGGGTGGGCATGGGGCGAGAGTTGTTGTTTGAAGGGGCGTTCACGGGGTCGGGGAGGACCCTGCCTGCGATGGTGTGGGGCGGTGGGCTGACCTTCGCCCGCGTCCCGGCGGCCTGGGCCTTGGTGGGCCTGGCCGGGCTGGGGGTGGAGGGCGTGTGGATCGCGATCGCGGCCAGCACGGCAGGGAAGGGGATGGCGCTCGGCTGGCGTTGGTCTCGCGGCGCCTGGCGGACGGCGGTCGGTGACGACCCGGTGCAAGACGGCACACAGTGGCATGAATGAGCCCGTGTGAGGTAGGCTTTCCGGCCAGCAGCCCCCCCTGGTTCGTGGAGTCCCGCATGCGTCGCCTTGGAACGATCATTGTCTGCATCACACCTTGGTTGTTTGGCGGGTGTGATGGCGGGGAGAAGGGGGGCGACGTCACGGCGGAGCGTCCGGAGTGTCACCCGCTCGACGCGGGACAGTGCCTGCTGCCCTGGCCGTCGATGCTCTCGCTGGCGGCCGACGAAGCCACGCCCACCGGCTTTCGGATGGCGCTGACCGAGGCCCAGCTCCCGGTCAACAACGAGGGCGAGGGCATGGACCCCCGCGGGTGGAACCGTCTCGACGGGTTCAGCATCAACTCGGCGATGCTGCTCCACGCGCCGGGGGTGGTGCTTGACGACGTGCCCACCCCGTTCAACGTCGGCCGGTACACCGAGCCCGACATCGATGTGGTCGTCCTCGACGTGGAGACCGGCGAGCGCCACCCGATCTGGGTCGAGGTAGATGGCACGGCCGTCGACATGGACGGCGCGGTCCTGGACGGCGAGCAGCTCACGTTCATCCGTCCGGCGGTGCCGTTCGCGTTCGACCACCGCTACGTGGTCGGCGTGCGGGGGCTGGTGGATGCCGGCGGGTCGGCGGTGGCCATCGAAGGCGACTTCCCTACGATGCGGGACGGCACCGCCGACGAGGGCTCCTGGCTGGCCCAGGAGACGGCCCGGTACGAGGACGAGGTCTTCCCGGTGCTGGAAGCGCAGGGCTTCTCGCGCGACACGCTCCAGCTGGCGTGGGACTTCCACACGATGAGCCGGGACAGCACGGTCGGCCGTCTGGAGTCGATGCGTGACCAGGCCGAGGCGTGGGTCGACACGGAGGGCTGGCGCTACACGGTCGCGGCGGACACCTCGCCGCGGGTCAAGGGGATCGAGGATCGCGACTGCGACGAGGAAGGCGCCCGCATCGCCCGGGACATCGAGGGTTGGTTCGAGTTGCCCAGCTTCACAGAGGGCGAGGGACCGGAGAACCCCAACACCGAGGAGCTGGAGGGGTGGCTCACCCGTGGCGACGACGGCATGCCGGTCCCCAACGGCACGCGCCGGGTGTCGTTCCTGATGCGTATCCCTTGTTCGGTGGCCGAGAATCCGCCGGAGGGTGGGGCTCCCGTGCTCCAGTACGGCCACGGCCTGCTGGGAGGATGGGACGAGGCCTACACCGGCTACCTGGCGGAGATGGCCGATCGCGAGGGCTTCATCATCTTCGCGCAGCACTGGACCGGCTTCTACAACGAGGACTACGTCCCGATCATCGGCAACCTCACGCGGGCGGCGGGCAACTTCGCCGCCATCACCGACCGCAGCCACCAAGGCGTGATGGAGCAGGCGCTGGGGCCGCGGTTCGTGCAGGAGGCGCTCGCGCTCGACGCCGCCACCGCGATCGACGGGACCCCGGTCGTGTCGACCGACACCGTCTACTACTACGGCAACTCGCAGGGAGGGATCATGGGGGCGGCCCTGATGGGCCTCAGCGAGCGCACCACGCGCGGCGTGCTGGGGGTCAACGGTGGGCCCTACGGGCTGCTGCTTCCCCGCTCCAAGGACTTCGACCCCTTCTTCGACATCCTGCGCCAGTACTACGACGATCACCGCGACATCATGCTGTTCGTGGTCGGGCTGACCCAGCAGGTGTGGGATCCGGTCGAGCCCGGTGGCTGGATGCACGCGTTCGGCGAGGACAGCGGCAAGCGCCTGCTGATGCAGGTCGGGATCTACGACAACCAGGTCTCCACGCTCGGCTCCCAGATCCAGGCACGGGCGTACGGCGCGGTGATCCCCAAGCCCGGCGTCCGGCCGGTGTGGGGGGTCGAGGAGGTCGACGTGGGATCCGGGTACGCCGGCAACGCCTACGTCGAGTGGCTCTACCCGGACCTGCCGCCCGAGTTCGAGGAGGCGGTGCCGCCGGGTCGCGAGGACGATCTGGCGGGCACTGCGTTCGACGGGTGCGACCAGCCGGATCCCCACGAGTCGGTCCGACGGGAAGCGGCCTCTCAGGAGCAGCTCTGGCACTTCCTGACGACGGGCGAGGTCATCCAGACCTGCGACACCACGACCGGGTGCGTCAGCGACCGGATCCTGTGCTTCCCCGCGGCGTCGGCCCGCTGAGCGCGGCCCGCGGAGGGGGAGGGGCCGGAGTCAGTACCGGCCTTCCCACAGGCGGGTGGCGACCTTGCGCAGGTACAGCGGATCGAGCCGGAGGTTGTTGAGGATCGCCTCGTACTCTCCGGCGTCGAGCCACGTGCCGTGCTCGCGGCACCAGTCGACCTGGACGCCGTGCAGGGTCTCGATCTCCATGGCCTCGCCGCAGATCGGGCACGACAGGGTGCGGCCCTCGGGCGTGTCGGTGCGGATCTCGGTGCGCCACAGGTCGGCGACCACCCAGCCCGGCTGGGCGTGACGGGCCTTCTCGGTGAGGGTGAGGAACTCGCCCTTGTCCAGCCACATGCCCGCGGGCGATCGGTCGATCGTCACGCCGTCGAGCACCTGCTTGTCCATCGGCTCTTGCGTCACGGGGCAGCGGATCGCGTCCATCGTCTCCTCCCTACCAGCGCACCGGGCGCCGACAGCGGGACCTACGCCGCAAGCCCGCGACGCGCACCCCTCCCGGGCGCGGCGTGCTACCCCCTAGGCCCTCAGGGAGGCCCCGATGGGATGGCGTCGCGCCGCGTTCAAGGGAAAGAAGGTGTGGGTCGAGGTCGATGCCACCGGGGAGCCGGTGGTCGACGGGGGACGGGTGCCGATCCGGTACGCGAAGAAGGCGGGCGCCACGGTCTACCGGGCGGGGGCCTCGCGGATCGGCGCGCCCGAAGGCCCGATCGAGGACCTCGGGGACGGTGTGTCGGCGGACGATCGCCCGGCGACCCCGCGCAGCGCCTCACGGGGTTCGGGGTTCGGCAGCGCGGGATCGCGCACGGCGTCCCAGGCTGCGGCTGCGGCGGCTGCGGCGGCCGACCTGATCGCCAGCCTCCCGCAGGGCACGGCCGTCGCGTTCACGGACGGGGGATGTCGGGGCAACCCGGGGCCCGCGGGATCGGGCGTCTCGCTGCGCTTGCCTGACGGACGGCGTGCGGAGGCGGCGGTGTCACTGGGCACGGGCACCAACAACATCGCGGAGCTCACCGCGGTCGATACCGCGCTCGACCTGTTGGCGGAGGCGGGCTGGCCGGCCGAGGGCCCGGTCGCGGTGCTCACGGACAGCAAGTACGTCCACGGCGTGCTGGTGGCCGGCTGGAAGGCGAAGGCCAACCGGGAGCTGATCCTGCCGCTGCGCGACAAGCTCAAGGCATGGCCCGGCGTGCGGCTGCACTGGGTGGCGGGCCACGTTGGCATCGACGGAAACGAGCAGGCCGACGCGCTGGCGGGGGCTGGCATCGACGGACGCTCGTTCGTCCGCTGGCACGACCCCGCGTCCTGAGGGGACGGGCGGTGGTGCGCCCCAGCACTCACCCCATGGGGTAGGGCAGCGCCTCCTCGAGGTCGCGAATCGTGCCCCAGCGGGTTCGGACGAAGTCGGGCCACCCCTGTCCGGAGGCCCATCGATCGGAGAGCCAGCGACGGGTGACGGGATCGGACGGGTAGCCGCTCCCCAGCGCGCCCCAGGTGTCTCGCAGGGCGTCGAGGGCGCCGTCGCGGAAGGTCTTGGCCACGATGCTCGCCGCGCCGCACACCGGGTGGTCGCGGTCGGCCTTGGGGGCGATGTGCCAGGTGGGGGCGAGCCCATGGGCCGCGACCGCCGCCGCCAGCCGGTCCTGGACGGCGGGCAAGGTGCGGGGATGGCCGAGGGCGTCCATGATCACGTGGTCTGGGCGGGCCGCCACGACCAGCTCGACGATCGCGGCCTCCTCGAGGGTGTTGAGGTTGCCGTCGTCGATTGCGGCGGGGGAGATCGCCCGCACCGCGGGCAGGCCCACCGGATCGAGCGTGGCCCGAATGCGGGTGCGCTTGGCGGCCGACAGGCGCTTGCTGTCGTCGACCCCGAGGTCTCGCAGGCGCGCGTCGGCGGCGCCCTGGCCCTCGGGCGCGTCCATCGCGAACGCCCCCACCACCAGGGGACCCAGCACGCAGCCTCGTCCCGCCTCGTCGATGCCCAGGATCCGCATCCGTCCTCCGAAGGGCCCGCGGCGTAACGCGGGCGTCGGGGACGGGAGGGGTCGCGCGCCGTCGGTCTGCGCCGCGGAGGATGACGTCGGTTGCAGGGATCGTTCCCGACGAGACAAGGTTGTGCGGACCGGGCCGTGCGGGGAATGGGCAGGTGGTTATACGGCGCGCCCCCGAGGGCTGACGCCGACCCCGTGACCGGTCGGCGGGCCTGCGCTGAGGGCTCCCATGAACGTGCACGACATCCGCCACGGGCTGGACATCCCCATCGTTGGCGCCGCTTCCGGCGACGCGGTGGTGCTCCCCCGTCCCGCCACCGTCGCGGTCGACCCCCGTGAGATCCCGGGGTTCATCCCCCGTCTGGCCGCCCGTCCGGGCGACACGGTCCAGCGTGGCCAGCCGATCATGTACGACAAGTTCGATCATGACGCGGTGATCCCCGCCCCCGCCTCCGGCGTGGTCAAGGAAGTCGTCCGCGGCCGCCGCCGCGTGATCGAGGCGTTCGTGATCGAGACCTCCGAGGACGACTCGGCGGTCGAGCACAAGGCGTGGAGCGCGGAGGCCCTGGCCTCCATCTCCCGCGAGGACGCGCTCACGCAGGTCAAGGCCGGCGGCGTGCTGCCGATGTTCCGCACCCGTCCGCTGGACCACCTGCCCCGCACCGACGAAGCGCCGCAGCACATCCTGATCGCGGCGACCGAGTCCGGTCCCCTGCAGCCGGGCGCCGACGTCCTGCTGTCCGCCGACGACAAGGCCGCCCTGCAGGCCGCCGTCCACGTCTGCAAGGCCCTCACCGACGGCACCGTGTACCTGACCGTCCCGGCCGGGGCGTCCATCCCCGCGGTCGACGGGCTGACCGGGGCGGAGGTCCACGCCTTCTCCGGGCCGCACCCCTCGGGCGATCCCGCGGTGCAGGTCAACACGCTGTGCCCGCCCACCGGCACCGGCCGCGTGTGGACCCTGCGTGCCTGGGACGCCGTCATCCTCGGG